>NZ_JBIRCY010000051.1:0-52006 GCF_044326205.1 Mesorhizobium sp. IMUNJ 23232 | reverse complement strand
GCCTTGCGCGGGCCGCGCGCATCGCCGTCGGCCATCGCCGGCGCCGGGCGCGTCGCGCTGCGGATCACGAACTCGACCCTGAGCACGTCCGGGTCTTCCTGCTTCCAGATATCCAGCACAAGGTCGAGATAATGGCCGTTGATCCACGACCGCAGGAAAGCCGTCGGCACTGAGATGCGCACAAGCCCCTTGGCGGTCTCCGCGAGCTTCATGCGGGCGAACCAGCTCGAATAGACCTCGCTCCCCAGCCGGGCCTTCAACTGCGTCTTCACGCGTTCGAACACGCCGTCCACGCCGCTGGATGCCGCCATGCTGTTATTTTCCTCGATGAGATTCATAGGCAAAAGAAAGCCCGTCCTGGCTTTCCTCTCGACGCTGCTTTGCATTTGGTCCACCTCGTCTCCCTTCGCTGCCGTGCCCAGGTCCCCACCCGTACCCGCATCGGCAAGCCTCGTATGGTTCGCGCGCCGCAGCGCAAACCGCCCGCATCTTCTGTTTCGGCCCATGGCCGGACGACACCGCGCTTTCACCGCGCGGCAATAAACACCTCCCCCCGGCCGAGACCGAAGCGAACTCGTCTGCGATACCCCTAACCCCACTCGTCAATCGCTCGAAAGACGCATACCTTCTACGCGCACGGAAAACACCCGTGTCACACATCCCGCCGCTTTGTCAGGATTGGTTGGCCGCAAGCCCGTCTTATCGATGGGCAGACATTAACGAACCAAAGGGGGCTCTCGCAAGGGACGTATAAACTGTTTTTTAAACTTTGCCGGCAACGAAAACTCCTATTTCGGGCGCCATCCAATGGAATGCTGAAGCCAATGCGTTGTGATTCAAAATCTTATCCAAATCACCCTGCAAACAAGCGCGCCGGCGAAATAATTTAAAAGAATCTACTTGACAAAAACGCAAGCCCGGAGACCGGTTTGATGCTTGGGGATATCCTGTGGATAAATACAAGCCAAGAGACTGATTTCTAAAGGGAAAAATGCCTGTGGCAAATTTATGAACGTCATAATCGGCCAAGATGAACATTAGTAAAAAGAGATACGCGACGGTACTTTTGAGCGTGCCGCAACGTCACCTCCGGCGCGCCTAAAAAATAGCACGGGCAGGGCTTCGACGACAAACAAAAACCCGGCCTGGAAGGCCGGGTCGCAACGTCGCTGGAAAATGCTGTTTCAGGTCAGGCGGAAAGCGCCTTGACGCGCTGCGCGAGGCGCGAAACCTTGCGCGAAGCGGTGTTGCTGTGCAGCACGCCCTTGGTGGCGGCGCGCATCAATTCGGGCTGTGCCGCCTGGAAGGCGGCGGCTGCCGCGGCCTTGTCGCCGGAAGCAAGAGCCTCTTCGACCTTGCGGACGAAGGTGCGGACGCGCGAGCGGCGGTTCTTATTGATCGCGGCCCGGCGGGCGATCTTGCGCGTAGCCTTTTTGGCCGAGGACGTATTGGCCATGATGCCTCTTTCGTGTCTTAATGGTGGGCGCTCGAACGGGATCGTCCGGAGCACAAAAAATTCCGGGCAGCCAAAGGCCGCCCTGACTGGCGCGGCTTATAGTCGAGCTTTCCAATTCCGTCAACGTGGTTTCGCAGAGTTCTCGGCCCGCCGCAAACCGTGCCGGTTTAGCGGTTCTGGAAATTCGCCAACCGCTTCTCGGCGAAGGCGGCCATGCCTTCCTTCTGGTCCTCGAAGGCGAACAGCGAGTGGAACAGCCGCCGCTCGAAGCGCAACCCTTCGCCAAGCGTCGTCTCGTAGGAGCGGTTGACCGCCTCCTTGGTCATCATCACGGCGGGCAGCGAGAAGCCGGCGATCTTGGTTGCGGCCTTCAGCGCCTCCTCGATCAGCTCGCCCGCCGGCACGACGCGCGACACCAGGCCTGAACGCTCGGCTTCCGCCGCATCCATCATCCGGCCGGTCAGGCACATATCCATGGCCTTGGATTTTCCGACGAAACGGGTGAGCCGCTGCGAGCCGCCCATGCCGGGCATGACGCCCAGCGTGATTTCCGGCTGGCCGAATTTTGCCGTATCGGCGGCGATGATGAAGTCGCACATCATGGCGAGCTCGCAGCCGCCGCCCAGCGCATAACCCGCGACCGCCGCGATGATCGGCTTGCGCAGCCGCGTGAACTGTTCCCAGCCGCTGAAGAAGTCGGCGAGATACATCTCCGCATAGGTTGCCGACTGCATCTCCTTGATGTCGGCGCCGGCGGCGAAGGCTTTTTCCGAGCCGGTCAGCACCAGCGCGCCGATCTTGGCGTCGGCCTCGAACGCCTGCACGGCGACCAGCAGTTCCGAAAGCACTTGGGTGTTCAGCGCGTTGAGCGCCTTGGGGCGGTTGAGCGTGATCAGGCCGACCTTGCCCCGCGTCTCGACGATGATGTCCTGATAAGCCATGTGATCTCTCCCGTTCGCGCCAACCGAGTAAGCTATTTCTGGCAGGACCGGCAATAGAAGGTCGAGCGGCCGGATTGCACCACGCGCTCGATATGGCCGGGACAATTGGGGCGCAAGCAGGGCTCGCCCTCGCGGTCGTAGACCGAGAACGAATGCTGGAAATAGCCGAGCGAGCCGTCCGTCTGGATATGGTCGCGCAGCGACGATCCTCCGGCTTCGATGGCTTCGGCGATGACCGAGCGGATCGCCATGGCCAGCGCATCGCTGCGCGCGAAAGCCTGCTTGCCCTTGACCGCGATCGTGCCGGCGGCGCGCATCGGCGAGAGTTTTGCGCGCCACAGCGCCTCGCAGACATAGATGTTGCCGAGGCCGGCGATGGTGCGCTGGTCGAGCAGCGCGGCCTTCAGCGGCGCGATGCGGCCGATGAGCAGGTCGCGCAGCATGGCGCCGTCGAGCGCATTGCCTGTCGGCTCCGGGCCGAGGCCGAGGAGCATTGGATGGTTGTTCGCGCCATCCTCGGCAAACAGCATGAAGCCGAAGCGGCGAGGGTCGTTGAAGATGACCCGTGCCGGGTTCCCGGAAGGTTGGGCGAGGTGGAACACGACGTGGTCGTGCGCCGCCGCCTTCGAGCGCTCGTGTTGGAACTGGCCGGGCAGGGCGGCTGGTTCCTCGTCGCGCTCGATGCGGAACGAGCCGGACATGCCGAGATGGCAGATCAGCGCCGGTCCATCCTCGACCTCGACGATCAGATATTTGGCGCGGCGGCCGAGCGAGGTGATCGTTCGGCCGGCAAGCCTTTTGGCGAAGCGCTCGGGAAATGGAAAGCGCAGATCCTTGCGGCGAAGCTCGACGCGGTCGATGCGCGCGCCCTCCATGACCGGCTGCAGCCCGCGCCGCACCGTCTCGACTTCCGGCAGTTCAGGCATGCGCGGCAATGATCTCCGCGAAGGAAGTGCCGTGCGCACCCTTGTCCAGGCCGAGATACGCGGCGACTGTCTCGCCGATATCGGCATAGGTTTTTCGCAGGCCGACCGAACCGCCCACACCGCCGGGGATCATGCCGAAGATCGGTACGCGCTCGCGCGTATGGTCGGTGCCGCGCCAGGTCGGGTCGCAACCATGGTCGGCGGTCAGCAATAGCAGGTCGCCTTGCCTGAGTTTTGCGATTGCTTCCGGCAGCCGCCGGTCGAAGGCTTCGAGCGCTGCCGCATAACCCGCGACGTCGCGGCGATGGCCGAACTCGGTGTCAAAATCGACGAAATTGGCGAAGACCAAATCACCGTCGCCGGCGTCGTCCATCGCGACAAGCGTCTTGTCGAATAGCGGAAGATTTCCCGCGGCCTTGCGCACTTCGCTGACGCCGCGATGGGTAAATATGTCGCCGATCTTGCCCATGCACAGCGTGCGTCCGCCGGCCGCGACCACGCGGTCCAGAATGGTCGGCTCCGGCGGCGGGACGGCAAAATCCTTGCGGTTCGGCGTGCGCTCGAAGGTTGCGGCGGTCTCGCCGACGAAAGGCCGGGCGATGACGCGGCCGATGTTCAGCGGGTCGACCAGTTTTCGCACGGTCTTGCAGAGCGCCAGCAGCCTTTCGAGCCCGAAATGCTGCTCGTGCGCGGCGATCTGGATGACGGAATCGACCGACGTGTAGCAGATCGGCTTGCAGGTCCTGACGTGTTCCTCGCCGAAGCGTTCGATGACCTCGGTTCCCGATGCGTGGCAATTGGCAAGGATGCCGGGAACTTCGCCTTCGCGGATGATCGCCTCGACCAGCTCGGCCGGGAAGGCAGGCACGGTTTCGGGAAAATAGCCCCAGGCGAAGGGCACCGGCACGCCGGCGATCTCCCAGTGCCCGGTGATCGTGTCCTTGCCGTTAGACAATTCCTGCGCCGATCCGTGGAATGCGCCCTCGGCAAGCTTCGCCAATGGGAACGGGTCCTCGCCGGCGGCGACGCGCGCCGCCTGGCCGAGCCCGAGCGATGCCATCACCGGCAAGGCCAGCGGGCCGCTGCGCAGACCCTGGCGGTCGGCGGCCCCGGAAGCCGCGGCCCGCGCGATATGGCCGAGCGTGTCGGAGCCATCATCGCCGAAGCGCTCAGCGTCGGGCGCACCGCCTATGCCGAAGGAGTCGAGAACGAAGAGGAAGGCGCGCGCCATGATGTTTCGGCCCGGAGGGAACAGGCTGCTACACATAGGACTGGCGCAAAGGAATGGCAAATGGCGGCACCGGGGACGAATCCGCCATGTTCTACCCATTGCGTTAACGGTGTCGGAAACCAGATGCCGGGAATGCGGTCGGAAATATTTGAATTAACATTTCATAAAGGTGTTTGAACTGAGGCTGAACGGGCCAGCCGGCCTGGGTTCAGGACCGATGGCGCAAAAGAGGGCATGTCCAGTTCGAGGGAATGCCACATGTCTGTTGTGCGTATCGGCGCGGTCCTGCTGCTCGCGCTTTGTTTCGGTGTCCTTCTGTCGAGGGTCGTCAGCCTCGGTGTCGATCCTATGGAGACCCGGTCGACAATGAACCTTTGTGATTCCGGCGGCCGGCGGCCTTGCCCCTGAGAGGCGACGGCTGATCCTCGCCGGTTCAGCGGGCTCGGAAGGCGTCGGATTTTCCAAGGGAACAGGGCTCAATTTTGAGCGCGGCCGCCGAAAGGTTGCCGCTTGCAAGCCTGCCGGATCTCGGGAATATCGGTGGCCACGCAAAATCCGCGGGCGGCGGGCGTGTCGGCGGATGCCGATATGCCCGGACCGGCACTGACACGAGGGAGGACCATGGGCACCTATCACGAGATTCTCGACCCGCGCTTCGCGCGCCTGTTCAACGGCAGCGCTCAGGTGGACAAGCTCTTCACCGGATGCCGCTGGGCGGAAGGCCCGGCCTATTTCGCCGCCGGGCGCTACGTGGTCTGGTCCGACATCCCCAACAATCGCATGCTGCGCTATGACGAGACCGATGGCGGCGTCAGCGTCTTCCGCGAGCCATGCGGCAATACCAACGGCAACACCACGGACCGGCAGGGCCGGCTGGTGAGCTGTGAGCATAGCGGCAGGCGCGTCAGCCGCACCGAGTTCGACGGTTCGATCACCACCATCGCCGACCGCTGGAACGGCAAGCGGCTGAATTCGCCGAACGACGTGGTGGTACGCTCCGACGGCTCGATCTGGTTCACCGATCCGGCCTATGGCATCGAGACCGACTATGAGGGCGACAAGGCCGAGAGCGAGATCGGCGCCTGCTACGTCTATCGCGTCGATCCGGGAACGGGCGCCGTCGAGGCTGTCATCACCGACATGGTTCGGCCGAACGGTATCGCCTTTTCACTCGATGAGCGCCAGCTTTACGTGGTCGACACCGGCCGCACCCATGGTGCACACCACCCCGCCCATATGCGGGTTTTCGACGTCGATGAGGCCGGCAAGGTGTCTGGCGGCCGGGTGTTCGCCGAGTGCACGGCCGGGCTGTTCGACGGTTTCCGCCTCGACTCCGACGGCCGCATCTGGACGAGCGCGGCCGACGGCGTCCACTGCTACGATCCGGACGGCACGCTGATCGGCAAGGTCAAGGTGCCGGAAGGCGTCGCCAACGTCGTCTTCGGCGGGCCGAAACGCAACGTGCTTTATATATGTGGCACGACCTCGCTCTACAGCGTCCGCCTGATGGTGAACGGCGCGAAGACCTATTAGGCCCTCGTCGGTTCCCAGACAGCCTCGTAGAGCTACAGGCTTTCCGCGGCGGGCCGCCGGTTAGCCCTCCGCTTCGCCAGCGCGGCGGAGCGCGCCGACCTGCGCAGCGCGGTTCGCATGGCAAGCACTGTCTCGCGAACGACCGGGATCGCCCAGCGCGCCGTCGCGGCCGCGATGAGCAGACTGGCGACGGGATCGATGAAACGCGCCAAGGCCGTGTCGCCGAGCGTTATGGTCGCGACGAGGGCGGCCGCGATCAGCACATTCGACGACAGCTTGTCGGAGAACAGGCAGATCTGCGAGCGGACCAGCGCGGATGGGGCGTCGCGCCCCCGCGCCCTCCAGCGGCGGAGGATCCAGAAATTCATCACTCCATAGACGACGTTGAGTGCGGCCCCCAGCATGACGCCGCCTCCCTGCGGCACCATCCCGCCGGCCATGATCCTCTGAACAGCGACGATCGCCACGATCGTCATCGAAAGCGTCATGCACAGCGCTACCAGCGCGCTGGCGATCGTCTCGCCGCGCGCATGGCTGGAACTGCCGCCCGATCGCCGGTGCCGGCGCTCGGCCAGAACCCACACCGACACCAGGGCGGTCATGTCGAGGAAGGTCAGCGCCAGATCGGCGCGGATGGTCAGCGATGTGGAACTCGCCGCGGCAATCGCCGTCAGCACCAGGCCGGGCGCTGCCGCCAGCAGCGCATGGCGCGCCGTCCGCACGATCTGTTGCGTGTCGTTGCGTGTGCAAGGCGTATCGGTTCGCATCGGTCCAAAACCCTCCCGTGGTCCTGGCCGTGCTGATGAAGGTGTGATGTTGCCCGGATTTGCCTCGACCGGGCCTTATCGTTTCAGTTGTGTCGCGGAGGTTTCAGGCTGTGTTTCGGGCCGATGTCGCCCGGCCGGTTCACGACAGAGTTGAAACGAAGGGAGCAGGATTCCCGTCAAGCGCGACAAATCGTTGAAACAAACCGTTCCTAGGTCACCGCCCCGATCGGGCCGCGTCGTGCGGCCCTCCAACAACAGAACGGGATTTGACCATGGCCGTTTCGACCTGGAGCGCGGAAGCGCTCATCAACAACAACATTACCGGCAACCAGACCGATTCCTCGGTCGCCGCGCTGAAGGATGGCGGCTTCGTGGTGGTTTGGACCGACTACGACTCCAACCAGTTGCATGGCGGCGACGGCAGCGCCTCCTGCATCAAGATGCAGCGCTACGACGCCGCCGGCCAGAAGGTCGGCGACGACGAGATCGTCAACTCGCTCTCGCCGGAGGGCGTGCAGCAGCACCCCGACGTGGCGGTACTGGAGGACGGATCCTTCATCGTCGTCTGGGAAGACGGTTTCGGCTCGACTTCGACCGACCAGGCGATCGGCTGGAAACAGTTCTCGGCCGACGGTCAGCCTCTGTCGGACATTGCCCATTGGATTCCCAGCGCCTCGGTCAACTTTATCGGCCCGTCCGTCGTCGCCAAGTCCGATGGTGGATTCGCTATCCTGGTGGACAAGCTCGATGCCAATGGCCACTCGGTTTTCAACTACGACTCGGACGGCAATCCCGACGGCGTCGACTACAACTCGACTTCCGCCTTCTGGGACGAGCCGGAGTTGGCCTTCCTCAGCAACGGCCAGCATGCAGTGGCCTATGACAACGACAGCACCGGCAACATCGAGGTGCGGGTGAGTCAGGCCGACGGCAGCATTCGCCAGGTCGCCGTCTCGCAGACGGCAATGTCGTCGAACAGCGAGCCGGCAATCGTCGCGCTGAAGAACGGCGGCTTCGTCGTGACGTGGACGGACGAGAGCCAGACCAAGACCGACAACGACCAATCGGCGGTGTTCGGGCGCGTTTTCGACAATGAAGGCAACGCGCTTGGCGCCGAGTTCCAGGTAAACCAGCTCGTCACCGGCTACCAGAACGAGTCGGACCTCGTCGCCCTTCCGAGTGGCGGGTTTGCCGTCGTCTACTATGGGTTCAGCAACATTCGCGGCTCGATCTTCGACGCCAGCGGCCAGCGTGTCGGCGGCGAATTCAACGTCAACACGGACAACGGCACCCAGAATCGGCCGTCCATCGACGTGCTGGCCGACGGGCGGCTGGTCTTCACCTGGACGGACATGAATGACGGCACCGGCGATGGCGACCAGGGCGGCGTGGTGGTGAAAATCCTCGACCCGCGCGACGGCTCGATCTCCGGCACCGACTACGGCGAGACGATTTACGGTTCGGTCGGTGACGTTGCGGACACGATCAGCGGGCTCGGCGGCGGTGATACTATCCATGCCGGCGAAGGCAATGACATCGTCAAAGGCGGGCTCGGCGCCGACCATCTTAACGGCGGCGACGGCATCGACACGGCGTCCTATGCCAATGCCACCAGCGCGGTGGTCGCCAGCTTGGCCAATCCGTCGATCAACAGCGGCGAGGCGGCCGATGATACCTATGCCTCGATCGAGAACCTGGTCGGCTCGGCCCATGACGATGCGGTCAACGGCGACAATGCCGTCAACGTCATCCGTGGCCGCAATGGCCAGGACACGATCAAGGGTTATGGCGGCGACGACACGCTCCATGGCGACGACGCCAACGACGTGCTGATCGGCGGGACGGGAGCGGACACCCTGATCGGCGGCGCCGGCAGCGACACCGCCTCCTATGCGGGCGCCGGCGCGGGTGTGATCGCCAGCCTTGCCAACCCCGCCATCAACAGCGGCGACGCCGACGGCGACAGCTATTCGTCGATCGAGAACCTGACCGGTTCGAGCTTCGACGATTCCCTGTTCGGCGACAACAATGTGAACGTGCTGTCGGGCGGCGGTGGAGCCGATGTGTTCAAGAGCTATGGCGGCAACGACACTGTCACCGGCGGTGCCGGCGCGGATATCTTCGTCTTCAACGCGGCGCTCGATGCGGCAACCAATGTCGACACCATCACCGACTACAGCGTGGCCGGCGACACGATCCATCTGGAGAACGGCATCTTCACCGCCCTGATCGCGACCGGCGCGCTCGCCGCTTCCGCCTTCAAGGACATCGCCGTCGCCGCCAAGGACGCCAACGACCGCATCATCTACAACTCCGACACCGGCGCGCTCTATTACGACGCTGACGGCTCGGGTGCCGCCTTCGGCAACGTCAAGTTCGCCACGCTGAGCGGCGAGCCCGGCCTGACCGCGGCGGATTTTGTGGTGATCTGAACACGAGAACCGCCGGCCGCCGGGCACCCCGCGGGTGTCCGGCGGCCGTTGCCGCGTGCAATCGCGTATGCAC
This sequence comes from Mesorhizobium sp. IMUNJ 23232, assembly GCF_044326205.1. Classification (NCBI taxonomy): domain Bacteria; kingdom Pseudomonadati; phylum Pseudomonadota; class Alphaproteobacteria; order Hyphomicrobiales; family Phyllobacteriaceae; genus Mesorhizobium; species Mesorhizobium sp. IMUNJ 23232. The sequence goes on along the minus strand of NZ_JBIRCY010000051.1, from coordinate 42,647 downwards.
GCATGGGCCGGAGGCTCGGCTGGAAACGTTAGAGAAGCACAAGGGCGGGCCGCAAACATTTGTTTCGCCCGCCCTCATCCTTTTCCGGTCAGTCACACTCTAGGAATGCGGCTTGGGAAAGACATATCCCGCGCCGCGGAGTGTCTTGATCAGGTCCGGTTTGGACGGGTCGGTTTCGAGGCGGCGGCGCAGCCGGTTGATGCGGCTGTCGATGCTGCGGTCGAACGGGTCATCGCCGCGCGGCGGCGCGAGGTCGAGAAGCTCGTCGCGGGTGAAGACGCGACCGGGATGGACGGCGAACGCCGCCACGAGGTCGAGTTCCATCTGCGTCAGCACGACGGGCGTGCCGGCGGGATCGGTGAGGTCGCGCTTCTTCGGATCGAAGACATAGGCGCCGAACGCCACGCAGCCCGGCGGCAGCGAGGGCAGGCCCTCGGCGGCGCGCGGATTGCGCCTGCGCAGGATGGCGGCGATACGCGCCTCCAGCTCCACCGGAGCGAAGGGTTTTGCGATATAGTCGTCGGCGCCGACTTCGAGGCCGGCCACCCTGTCGAAGGCCGAGTCGGCGCCGGTCAGCATGACGATGCCGAGATCATGATGCTCACGCAGCCAGCGGGCGAGCGCAAAGCCCGTCTCGCCCGGCATATTGAGGTCCAGCACCACCAAATCGGCGGGTTTGGCGGCAATTACCGCGCGCAGTTCCGCGCCGTCATGGGCGACGCGCACGGCATGGCCCTTGGCGCCGAGATAGTCGCCCACCATCAGCGCCACGGCCCGGTCGTCGTCGACAACGATGATGTCGGCCATTCCTCCCCCGGTCAGCAACCACGCATAGCTATAGCCGCCGGACGCCTTGACGCAACCGAGGCGGGGCGGCGATCGACACAATTGTTACAAACGGGCCGGTATCGGCATCGCCTTGAAACAAAAGCGGGCCTTGCTCGACCCCCGATCGATCAGGCCCAAACCCCGCGATGCGCAGTCTTCGACCGACAAGACTTGACAGTTCGCGAGCGCAATCGTCCCTTGCCGACGGTCGGGCGCGCGTGGCCGTTGGGACCGGCGGGCCGGCGACCGGGGTAGGGGCAATGCTGTCGTCTTCATATCTTCCGCTGTCGCGCCGCTATGCCGCCGTGGTCGCGGCATGCGCGCTGCCGCTGGTGCTGATCATCGGTGGGCTCGCTTATTTCCAGTCTGAAAGCCTGCGGCGCGCGCAGCTCGAGACCTTCGCCTCCGACCTGGCCGAGGCCAAGCTGGTCGTCGACGGCGTGACCAAGGAGGCACTCGACCATGTCAGCCAGTTGAAGGCGCAGGCGGAGGACATCCTTTCCGGAAGGATCGATGCCGGCAGCGCGCAACTGTCGGCGCTGCTCACCGCGCCGAGGATGCGGTCCGGCGAACCGGTTGCCGACGCGCTGACGCTCGACGGTATCAAGGGTACGCCGTTCGAACCAAGACTGGGCACGCTGCTGGCCGCGCCGAGCCGGCTGGGGCGTGCAGAACCGCATGAACTCGACATGGCGCTGGCCCTGTTCGAGCCGATGCGGCTGACGCACCAGGTCTCGCCTTATCTGCGATGGAGCTACTATTTCTCCGCGTCGGGTGCGTTCATCACCATGTTCCCTTTCGTGACGCAGGAGGAACTGGTCGCCGGCTACGGCCACAAGTCGGTGGCGGACATGGTCGATTCCTATCTGACCTACGATGTCTTCGTTGGTGTATCCCCTGCGAAGGACGATGCGAGCCGGCCATACTGGTCGCCGGTCTATCTCGATGCCGCGGGTTCCGGCTGGATGGTCTCGCACACGGCTGCCGTATCGGGCGAGCGCGGTTTTGCCGGTGTGGTCGGCACCGACCTGTTGCTCAGTTTCCTCGACGATACGCTCGGGCGCATACCGATGAGCGTCGGACAATTGTGGATCGTCAACCCAAAGGGCGAACTTGTCGCCGACCGTGCGCGCACGCCGATCGAGGGAGAGTCCACCCGCCATCTCTCCGACGTGTTGCCACCTGCCTTGGCGCAGGCCGATCCCGAATTCAGGACCATCCTGGCCACGGGGCAGACGCATCTGGCGGGTCATAACGTCTTTTCGGTCCCCGTCGCCGGAACACCGTGGTCGCTTGTCTATGTCGTCTCCGACAGGGAAGTGAACGGCATGCTGGCCGGCCGTCTCCTACCTTACGGGGTGATCCTGCTGGCGCTTGTCGTCATGCTCATCGCCGCGCACCAGATCCTGCGCCGGCAATTCATCTGGCCGGCGATGGCGCTGGTCGATCATCTCAACGCCGAGAGTGTCGGAGGTAATCCGCGCAGGAAGGACGTCCCGAAACTGTGGCGGCCATGGACCGACCTCGTCACAAACATCTTCGCCGAAAACCGGGCCGCGATGCGCAAGCTGGCCGCCAGCGAGGCGCGCTACCGCAACGTGGTCGAGGTACAGTCGGACTTCATCCTCCGCGTCGACCCGTCCGGCAGGATCAGTTTCGTCAACGACGCCTATTGCCGGCGGATCGGAAGGCAGCGCGAAAATCTGCTCGGCATGCGCCTGACGGATTTCATCGTGTTGTCTCCGGAGGATCGCAAAGCCTACGAGGCGCTGTTCGTCACGTTGACCCCCGACAATCCGATTTCGCAGACCGAAATCCGAAGCACGTCACCAGACGGGCGCGTTCTTCACACCCACTGGACCGACTGCGGCATCTTCGACGATGGCGGAAAACTCGTGGAAATCCAGAGCGTCGGGCGCGACGTCACCGAGCAGAAGCGGATTGCCGAAGCGCTTGCCGCAAGCGAGGAGCGTTATCGCAATGTCGTCGAGGCGCAGACGGAATATGTGGTGCGGTTCGATGCGCAAGGCCGCATGAGCTTCGCCAACGACGCCTATTGCCGCCTTGTGGGCAAAACGACGGAGGAACTGCTCAGCCCGGGCTGGCACTATATGGATGCCTACGATCCCGACCTTGGCGCGGGCTTCGCGGAAATCATCGGCCGCGTCAGCGCGGCAAATCCGGTCCGCCACACGGACGCGTGGGGCAGGTTGCGCGACGGCCGCATCGTCCATATCGGCTGGACCGACAGAGGCATGTTCGATGCCGACGGCCGGCTTCTGGAAATCCAGGCCGTCGGGCGTGACGTGACGGAGCAGAAACGCGCTGTAGAAGCGCTGGAGGCGAGCGAGCAGCGCTATCGCAGCGTCGTCGAGACCCAGACCGAGTTCGTTGTCCGGCAAAGGCCGGATGGCCATCTCACTTTCGTCAACGAGGCTTATTGCCGTGCCAGCGGGATGACGCGCGAGCAATTGCTCGACCCGAACTGGTGCGATTTCGATCGGCTGCCAGAAGAGGAGCGGGCGCGGCTTTTGGTCTATCTCGCGCAACTCACGCCCGAAAACCCAACCGGGACCATCGAGCTGCGCAACAGCGACGCCAGGCTCGATATGAGGTGGTCTTCCTGGACAGATCAGGGGTTCTTCGATGAGTCCGGCAGGTTGATCGAGACGCAAGCGGTCGGCCGCGACATCACCGAGCAGAAGCGCGCGCTCGAAGCGCTGGAAGCGAGTGAAGAACGCTATCGCAGCGTGGTCGAGGCGCAGACCGAGTTCGTGCTGCGGATGACGCCGGACGGCTACCTGACCTTCGTCAACGAAGCCTATTGCCGCTATTGCAACATGACGCGCGAGCAGATGCTCGATCCCGACTATTGCGACCTGGATCAGCTTCCGCGGGACGAGCGGCAGCGCTTCGCCACCCACATCGCCCGCCTCACGCCTGACAATCCGGTCGCCAGCATCGAGCTGAAAAACCACCAGATGTTGCGGGGCACGTCGTGGTCGGCATGGACGGACCGCGGCATCTTCGACGAAAGCGGAAAGCTGGTCGAGGTCCAGTCGGTCGGCCGCGACATCACCCAACGCGTCAGGGCCGAACAAGCCCGCGAGGAAGCGGAGAGACTGCGGCGCACGGTGCTGGAGGCGGCGCTCGACGGCTATGTCAGCATCGACAGCGAGGGGCGGATCGTCGAGTTCAACCCGGCCGCCGAACGCATTTTCGGACATAGCAGCGAGGATGTACTCGGCCGGCCGATGGTGGACCTGATCGTCCCTGCACATAGCCGCAACCGGCATATGGTGGGTTTCACCCGCCATCTCGAAACCGGACAGACGTCGATCATTGGCAAGACCCTCGAGGTCACCGCGCTGCACGCCGACGGGCACGAATTCCCGATCGAGATCGTCATCGTGCGCAGCGAACTCGGCAACAGCCCGATCTTCATCGCCTATCTGCGCGACCTCACAGAGCAGAAGAAGGCGGAAGCCGAGATCGCCGAGAGCGCCGCCCGCTTCCGCGCCATCGCCGAGGGCGTGCCGCTGCCGATCATCATCACCGTGCTCGACGAGCCGGAAGTGCTGTTCGCCAACGAACGGGCCCGTCAGATGCTTGGGCTGGAGGTCGGCCAGCGCGGCGCGGTCGCGCTCCTTTCCTGGCACGATCCGTCGCGCCGCAGGGAGATCGCCCGGATGCTGGCCGAGGAGGGCGCGGTCGACGCCTTCGAGGCGGCGATGCGGACGCCGGCCGGCGAGACGCTCGACGTGCTGATCTCGGCGCGCCGCATCCAGCATGAGGGCCGGGTCGCCATGTTCGCCGCCGTCACCGACATCACGGAGCAGCGGCGCGCGGAGGCCGAGATCACCCGTCAGCGTGAAAACCTGCATCAGAGCGAAAAACTGTCGGCGCTGGGCTCGCTGCTTGCCGGCGTCGCGCACGAACTCAACAATCCGCTTTCCGTCGTCATCGGCTATTCCTCGATGCTGAAGGAATTCGCCACGGATCCGGCTGTCTCGCTGCGCGCCGACAAGATCCACGATGCGGCGGAGCGCTGCTCGCGCATCGTCCGCACCTTCCTGGCGATGGCGCGCAAGAAGCCGCCGAGCCGCGGGCCGCTCGACATCGCAGAGGTGATCGCGGCCTCGCTCGAATTGACGGCCTACGGGCTGCGCTCGGCCGGCGTCGAGGTGGTGACCAAAATACCCGACGGCCTGCCGCCGGTGTACGGAGACGCCGACCAGCTTCCCCAGGTCTTCACCAATCTGCTGGTGAACGCCCAGCAGGCGCTGCTTTCCGTCCCTGCGCCGCGCCGCCTGACCATCGTCGCCTGCCAGGAGGCCCGCGGCGTGGAGATCGTTGTCGCGGACAATGGCCCCGGCATGAAGGCGGATGTGGCGAAGCGCATCTTCGAACCGTTCTTCACCACCAAGCCGGCCGGCGTCGGCACGGGCGTTGGCCTCTCCGTCTGCCAGGCGATCGTGACCGCGCATGATGGCCGCATCTCAGTCGAATCCTCGGAAGGAAAAGGCGCGCGCTTCACGATCTTCCTTCCTTGCGTGGACAGCGCGGCTGCGGCACCGGCCGCCGATGCCGGTGCGCAGCCACAACTTTCCCGCCATGCGCGCGTGCTGGTGGTCGACGACGAGCCCGACATTGCCGCTATGATCGCCGAGATGCTGCGGCATGACGGGCACGAGGCTGAGGTCGCCGGCAGTGCCGAAGCGGCACTGGCCGCGGTGCGCGGTGGCGGCGTCGACCTCGTCGTCAGCGACATCCGCATGCCCGGTCTCGACGGACCCGGCTTCTACCGCGCGCTCGAAGGCGCAGCGGAAGGCCTGGCCGACCGCGTGCTGTTCGTCACCGGCGACACGCTCGCGCCCGAGATCGATCGCTTCATCAGCGACACCGGCGCGCCGGTCATCGAAAAGCCGATCGACCCGATCCTCTTCCGAAAAGCCATCGCCGAAAGACTCGCCGAAATGACAAGGAGCCCGTCATGAGGAAACAGCGCATCCTGGTTGTTGACGACGAAGCCTCTCTGCGCGACATGGTAAGCGACTATCTCACCACCCACGGCTTCGACGTCACCGCCGTGGCGGGCGGCGAGGGCATGCGCGCACAGTTCGCCCGCCTGCCGCCCGATCTGGTGATCCTCGACGTCAACCTTGTCGGCGAGAGCGGCTACGATCTTGCCCGCGAGATCGTGGCGCGCAGCCGCGCCGGCATCCTGATGCTGACGGCGGTAGGCGATCTCGAACATAGGCTGGAGGGCCTTGCCGCCGGCGTCGACGACTACATGCCGAAACCCTTCGAGCCGCGCGAGTTGCTGGCGCGGGTGCGCAGCATCATCAGGCGGCTGGCGACCGACGAGGCCAACCCTGCGGACCTCATACAGCTCGGCCGCTGCATCCTGCATTCCGGCGAGCGCCGCGTCGTCACAAGGGAGGGAGCAGACGTCCCGCTGACGGCGATGGAATACGAGCTGATCTCGGTGTTCCTGCGCCACCCCCGCCAGATCCTGTCGCGGGAGCGGCTGAGCATGCTCGCCCACAACCGCGACCTCGAACCCGGCGACCGCAGCATCGACATCCGCATCACCCGGCTGCGCAAGAAGATCGAGGTCGACCCCGACGCGCCGAAGGTGCTGGTGACGGTCAGGGGCGAGGGCTACGTCTACGAGCCGGCGTCATAGCGGCGGGCTCGCTTAAGCGACGTTCGACGCGGCCCGGTCGACCTGGATCCGGCCGCGGCCATTCTTCTTGGCGGCATAGAGGGCTAGGTCGGCGCGGCTGAACAACGATTTGAGGTCGTCGCCGGGATTGGCCGACGCCACCCCGGCGCTGAAGGTGAAGTTGACGGGCGGATGCGAAGGCGTGCCTTCGTAAGGCCGCAGCGTGCGCATGAACAGGTCGAGAAACTGTTCGGCGAGCGACAGCGATGTCTCCGCCATGACGACGAGGAATTCCTCGCCGCCGAGCCGGCTGACCTTCGCGCGCGAGCCCATGCTGGCGACCAGCGAATTGGCGAAATGCAGCAGCACTTCGTCGCCGATGACGTGGCCATAGGTGTCGTTGATGAATTTGAAATGGTCGATGTCGAGTACGGCGAAACTCAGTGGCAGCCGGCTGACCTTGAACTCGTTCAGCGCGGCATCGGCCGTCGCCATGCCGCTCCGTCGGTTCGCAAGCCCGGTCAGCACATCCGTCTCGGCGGCTTGCAGCGCGACCGCATGCGCGTCGCGAAGCCTGCTTTCCTCGTTCTTGAGCGTGGTGATTTCTGTCGCGACGACCAGGGTCCAGCCATTGTCGAGCCGGCAGTCATTCACCCACCACCAGCTTCCGTCGAGCATGTCGACGGAGAAATTATAACGCGGCTCCCCGCTTTTGCGGCGCTGCTTTACCCTTGGAATGAACGTCTCCAGCGACATCGACACCAGCTTGATGCCACGGCCCGACCGGATGGCGTCGGCCAGCGCGTCGACGAAGTTGATGCGCAAATCCGACAAATCCGGAAAGAACGTCCTGCGGAACGTCTCGTTGACGTAGCGGATGTCGTCGCTCTCGTCGCACAGGCATACACCCGCCTGCCCTGATCCGAGGGCGGCCGAAAGCATGGCCATCACATCGGGGTCTATCTCAGCGTCCGAGGTTTCCACCCGAGCCTCATGAAGCGAAAACAAAGTGCGCTGGAAGCCCGAAGCTATCGAGGCGGCCCGTCAACATCCGCCCAATATCCCCTGACGCACAGCGGCATACCCCTGCCGAATGTATTACGCTTATCCCTGATCAATTCAACGATGATTAAGGCCACAGCTTGACGGCAAACGGAGAGGCATCCCGGCACAGGCTTTTACGTTGGCGGCTAGCCGCTGGATGACATGCCGGCTTGTCAGAGCGCCGCGAAGATGCGGCGCAGATAGAGTCCGAGCGTTGCGGTGCGGAACAGCATCAGCACGATCATCGCCAGCCACAGCCCGTGGTTGCCCCAGAGCTGCTGCAGGCCGTAGGCCGCAGCGAGGAAGAAGACAGTCGACAGGAACATGCTGTTGCGTAGCTCGCGCGTCCGCAGCGCGCCGATGAAGACGCCATCCAGGATGTAGCTGGCGACCGAGATTACCGGCAGCAGGGCGACATAGGGCAGGTACTCCGCTGCCACGGTGCGCACATCCTGCTGGTTGGTCAGCATCGCCACGATGGCGGTCCCGCCGAAGGCATAGATAAGCGCGAACACCACGGCGACGAGGCCGGACCAGAAGAACGCCGCGCGGATCACCGCACGCAGCGCGTCCCTGCGCCGCGCCCCGATGACCGAGCCGACCAGCGCCTCGGTCGCGTGGGCAAAGCCGTCGAGGCCGTAGGACATGAAGCCGTGCAGGTTGAGCAGCACGGCATTGGCGGCGAGGATCGCGTCGCCTTCGGCAGCCCCACTGCGGGCGAACCAGGCAAAGCAGATGAGCAGGAAGAAGCTGCGCAGGAAGATGTCGCGGTTGACGGCGAACAGGGCCATCAGCGCCTTGCCGTCGAAGATTTCCGGCCATGCGACGCGCGAAGCGCCGGCCAATGGCCTGACGATCAGCAGGCCGGCGATGAAGGCGGTCCATTCGGCAAGGGCCGTGCCGGCCCCGATGCCCGTCACGCCCCAGCCGAAGACCAGGACCAGCGTCAGCGTCGCCGCCAGATTGAGCAGGTTCAGCCCGATCTGCAGGGCAAGCGAGACGATCACCCGCTGCCTTCCAAGCAGATAGCCGAGCAGCACGAAATTGCCGAGGGCGGCGGGCGCCGACCACATGCGCGCCTCGGAATAGGCGACGGCGCTGTCGCGAACCGCGCTGCTGCCGCCGAGGATCGCCATGCCGAGTCCGATGATCTGCGATTTGAGCAGGACGATAACCAGTCCCGCCAGCAGGGCGACGAGCAGCGCGCGCAGCAGGTGCCGGCGCACCAATTGCGGGTCGTCCGCCCCACTCGCCTGCGCCACCAGCCCGGTCGTGGCCATGCGCAGGAAGCCAAAACTCCAGAACAGGAAATTGAAGAGCACGCCGCCCAGCGCCACGCCGCCGAGATACCGGGCGCCGGGGAGGTGGCCGGCGACCATGGTGTCGACCAGCGCCAGCACCGGCTGCGCCAGATTGGCAAGGATGATCGGAAGCGCCAGAACCAGAACGCGGCGGTTCCAGTTCTCCTGGCCTGGGATGGGGCCGGCCATGTTCATCGGTCACCCACCTGCGTCGCTGGCTGCGTCGACATCGCGGCTATGCTTGTGCCCCGTTAGCGGCATAGCCGTCGCGACACAGTTGACTCAGCGTCTCCAGCGACATGCCGTCGAGGTCTAGCGCCTGCAGCAGGTCGTTCTCGGCGAAGAAATCCCTGCCGTACATGGCCGAGAATATCCTAACGCCGGCTTCGTGCAGTTCCGCCGGGCGTCCGACCAGCCGTCCGAGCTTGACGGTCATGGCAAGGCCGAACGGCACGTCCTCAAGCACATAGCGGCTCTCGGCCGTCGCCGGCCCGGTCCCGCCGTTTCCGGCCGCGTGCATCTCCTGGTTCATCTGCGAGATCGAACTGATGGGCACATGGAACGACAGGTGGAAGTGCTGGAAGATGGTGCGCACTTCCAGGCCGAGCGCGGCGGCGATGGCCAGCCGCTCCTGGTCGAGTTCCTCGAGCAGCCGCCCGACATTGGGCGTGACGTTCTGTCCCTGGCTCCAGGTTTCACCGCGTTCCATGCGGGTCATGTTGCCGAGCGCGATGCCCATGTGGTTCTGCGGATTGAGGTTGCTGAGCGCGATGGCCATCAGGCTGCCGCGATCGACGAAGCGGTCGCCGAACAGCGCCTGGCAGACAGCAAGGCCGTCGGCGCTGCGGGAGGCGGGAACGGTGGCAAGGTCGATCTTCTTGCGCACCGTCGACAGATTGACTTCCGCCGGCCCCTTCTGGCGGCCGGCCACCGCAGTCGTGCCCCAGGCGACGACCGGGACAACGATGCCGCGGCGCGCCAGTGCCCGTGACAGGTAGAGCGCGCCGAACGATGCGTGCGAACTGATGATGACTGTCTGTCCGGCGCTGACGAAAGGCGCGATGGCGTCGAACGCGAATTTGTGGCCATAGGCCGGCAGTGCGATGAAGATGACCTCGGCGCCTTCGACGAGGGCTTGCACGGTCGGCGCGACGCCGGGATGGAAGGCGCCCTCGATTGCGCCGGTCGCGACCAGCGCGGCGCCGTCCGCCAGCGCCTTGGTGCGTTCGCCCGAAGGCGACCACAACACGGTGCTGTGGCCCTGCTGTTCCAGGAACGCCGCGACGCAAAAAGCAATCGATCCGGCTCCCACGATACCTACCCGCATGTCAGTCCATCCAATGCTGTTGAAATATGATTGCAGATACAATGGCCGCGCCGGCCGCCTTGCTGAGCGGCGGTCATTTCGAACGGCGGCCGCCGGCGGCCCTTTCCGCGAACACATCGGATGCGACGACCAGAAAGGCCTTCGCCGCCGCCGACCCGGTGCTGGTCAGCCCATGCGCGACGTCGGCCGCGTAGCGCGCCGTCTCTCCCGAGCGCACGACGATCTCCTGTTCGCCGCTGCGCACGACGATCTCGCCTTCCAGGCAATGCAGGTGCTCCATGGTGCCGGCCGCGTGAGGGTCGCTGAGCAGCGTCCCATGCGGCTCGAAGCTCAGCAGATACCATTCGATGATCGACACCATCGACGCCGGCGACAGGATCTGCAGCGTGCAACTCCTGTCGGCGCTGCGGATCGTCGGTGTCGAATGCTCCGTTTGGTGGTCGATCTGGCGGTTGCCTTCCTCGCTAGCCCCGTTGATCAGGCTGTTTAGATCGATGTCGAGCGCCCGCGTCAGGTGCCATAGCGTGCCGTAGGTCGGGTTGGCGTTGCCGCGCTCGATTTCCGAGAGCATGGAACGGGACACGCCCGACGCTTGCGCAAGCTCCGTCAAGGTCAGGTGCCGGTCCTTGCGATAGGCCTGCAGCCGCGGTCCGATCGCCGGCGGGGTGAGCGAATTCATGGTCTCCTCCCTCTCCAACTGCGTGCCTGACGGATCAGTCCGCGACCGGTTCACCCAATGTGTGCATAAGCCTGTTGGCCCAGCCGAACAGGGAGGTCGAAAGGATCAGGTCGAGTATCTCCTCATCCTCCAAGCCCGCCGTCCGCAGCGCCTCCATGTCGGCGGCGCTGGCATCGGAGGGGCATTGCGACAGTTTCGCGGCAAAGCGCAGGATCGCGCCGAGCCGCGGCTCCAGCTCGGCATCGACGCCATCGGCGAAAATCCTGGCGATCGCCGTTTCGTCCCTGGCGAGCTGGTTGTAGCGGCTGGCGTGGACGGCGGCGCAATAGATGCAACGGTTGACGACGGAAGCGCCGACGGCGCCGATCTCGCGCTCGGCGCGCGACAGGCCGCCGCCGTTGTACATGATGGCGTTGAACAGCGGCGTGCGATGCTTCAGCGTCTCGACGTCGTGGGCCAGCACCAGCACATAGTCCGAGACCTTGGTGTTGGAGGGGGTGACCTTCAGTGCGTCGAGCTGCGCCGGCGATGCCGAAGCGAGCGCGACCGGCGTGACATGCGGCCGCCATTGCGGGATAGTCGTGGTGAATTCATGCACTGTCTTTGTCACGTCGATGCCCGCATCAGTTTTAATCCCGCCACGACCCGGATCTGGTAGCTGACAAACGCGATCAGTTCGGACAGGCGCACGATGTCGGCGTCCGAAATGCCCGCCTGTTTCAATAGCTCGATATCGTTCTTCGTGGCGGACTTCGGATCATGCGCGACGAGATCGACATGGCGGATCAGCGCCCTTGTCCGGGCATCGCCACCGCCGTCGAACCAGGCTTCGGCGAGCCTGCGGACCGAATCGTCCGCATCCGCATCGTCCATGAGCTGTTCGAAATGGCGCTCGAAGCCGCTGTCGTCGTTCAGCCTGGCGATGCGGCAGGCGAACGCGGCACGCTCCGCGTGTGAAAGACCGCCGGGGTCGTCCGGTGTCAATGCTGCATCATGCGTCCTGTCGCTGAGGGCGAGGATGTCAGCGCGCTTGGCCAGCACGGCGGCGAGCCTGTTTCCCGGCTCGATGCCGGCGATCCTGGAGATGATGTTGTCTATCGCAGTCGCTCCTGCTTAGCCGGCCGCACGCGCCGGCACGGCTTCGTCCGGCAGGTCCGTCGCCGTCCACTCATCGCCGCGCAATTCGGGCGTGTCGTAGGCAAGCAGCCGCTGCCAATGCTGCTCGATGTCTTCGGCGTAGAATTTCGCGGCGATGGCGCGCGCCAGCCAGCTTGCGCCTTCGCTGATGCCCGGAATGTCGCCGCTGGTCTTGCCCAGGCTGACGCTGGCGCCGTAGTTGAAGCAGTGGATGCGCGAGAGCCATGGCCCAGTGCCGGGATCACGCTCCTGGAAGCTGAAATCGTCTGCCAGATAGGGAAACGCGCCGAGCTGGGCATGCTGCAGGCCGGCGGGCGACTGGTAGCGGTCGCGCCACAGCGCGATCTTGTCAGCGTAGCCGTCAAGTTCGGTCCGCGCCAGCGGTTCGACCAGGAAGCCGGTGCCGAGGATGACGGAGTCGGTGTGCAATATTTTGCCGTCGGTCGTGCTGATCACCACCTCGCCGTCGATAAATGCCATGCGTTCGATGTCGACGCCGAAATGGAAATAGGCGTTGGGGTGCCGGCTGACCCGCAGCGTCGAGCCGCGCGGCGCTGGCGTCTGCGTCTGGAACGAGTAGTGCATGATGCGCCAGCGCCAGTCGTCGCCGAGATCGGGAAAGGCCGCCGTGAAGCCGAACGAGCCGATGCCCATCAGCTTGTTGATCGTCGGCATCTCGCGCCGGCGCGCCAATTGGCGGACTTCCGCCGCGCCGGCCTCGAGCGCTTCAGCGGCATTGTCGACCGCCGAGGCGCCGACGCCGATGACAACGACACGCTTGCCCTTGAGGGCGGGAAAGTCGATGGCGTCGGACGAATGCGCCCAGCAGTGCCTGGGCAAGTCATTGACAAAAGCCGGGATATTGGCGCGGCCGGTGCCGTCGCGGCCGGTGGCCATGACGACGCGGCGCGCCAGAACGCTGTCTTCGCGCCGGCCATCGCCGCGCAGGTCGAGGCGCAGCAATTCGCCTTCCGGCACGATGCGCAGAACTTCGACTTCGTTCTCCACCGGCAACGCCAGCACGCGGCGATACCAGCGCAGATAGTCCATCCACATCGGCCGCGGGATCTTGTCGAGGGCGTCCCACGCCGCATCGCCATGCTGCGCCACGAACCACGCCCGGAACGTCAGCGAGGCCATTCCATAGGCCGGTCCCACCAACTGCTTCGGCGAGCGCAGCGTCTCCATGCGGGCATAGGTGACCCACGGTCCCTCGAAACCAGCCGGGGCGCGGTCGAAGATGCGCAGGTTGCGGATGCCGGCATTGCGCAGCGCGAAGCTGGCGACCAGTCCGCACATGCCTCCGCCGATGACCACCACGTCATGCACCGGCCTGCCGTCAACCGGCGGCGCGGGCACGACCCAGTTCGCGGGCGGCAGGCACAGGCATGCGAGGTCGTCCCGCACGCGCTGTTCCAGCGCCCGCAGGCTGCCCGCCATGCCGCTGTCGGCTCCGGTCTCGAAAGTCACTTCGCGGCCGCTTCGTCGCGGATCACGGTCGCGTTCCGCGACTGCCAGCCGATCCACACATCCTCGCCGGACAGCGCTTCGGTATCGACGGGATGGACCAGCGCATTGAGCCTGCTGCCGTCGGCGACCTCGACCATCATGGACGTATGATTGCCCTTGAAGACGCGCTGTCGGATCTTGCCGCGCATAGCATTGGCGACCTTGCCGGCGTCGGCGGAGAACTGGATCGCCTCCGGCCTCAGCACGAGGCAGACCGTGTCGCCGGCTCGGGTGCTGTGCACGGTGGCTGATGCCTCAACCTGCGCCCCGTTCCAGTTCAGCGCTGTCTTGTCCCCGTCCGTCCCGATCACGGTGGCGCGGAGCAGATTGGCCTCGCCGATGAAATTGGCGACGAACACGCTTTCGGGCCGCGAATAGAGTGTGTGCGGATCGCCCATCTGCTCGATGCGGCCATTGTTCATGACCACGATCTGGTCCGACATGGTCAGGGCTTCCTCCTGGTCATGGGTGACGAACAGGAACGTCTTGCCGGTCTTTTCCTGGATGGATTTCAGCTCGATCTGCATCTGCTGGCGCAGCTTGGCGTCGAGCGCACTGAGCGGCTCGTCGAGCAGCAGCACCTGCGGATCGGGCGCCAGCGCCCGCATCAGCGCCACGCGCTGGCGCTGGCCGCCGGAGAGTTCGGACGGCAGCCGGTTCGCGTAGGCCTGCAACTTCACCAGGTCGAGCAGTTCCATGACGCGGCGATGGATGGCGTCGGAGCCATGGCCCTGCAGTTCCAGCCCGAACGCGATGTTGCGGGCGACGTTCATGTGCGGGAACAGCGCGTAATCCTGGAACACGATGTTGACGTTGCGCTTGTTCGGCGGCAGTCGCGTCACGTCCTTGCCGGCGAGCAGGATGCGGCCCGAATTCGGGGTCTCGAAGCCGCCCAGCATGCGCAGCGTCGTCGACTTGCCGCAGCCCGAAGGGCCGAGCAGCGTGACAAATTTTCCCGGCTCGATCGACAGGTCGAGCCTGTCGACGGCCACCGCCTGGCCATAGGCCTTGGTGACGTTCTCGAACTGGACGACCGGCTGCATCAGCGGCTCCTCGAACGGCGTGTCATGTATTCGGCGTATAGGCCGACGGCGGCGGTGACGATGAGGACGAGCGTCGCCATGGCGTTGATCTCCGGCGACATGCCGCCCTGTACCTTGGCGAAGATCAGCATCGGCAAGGTCGGACGGTAGCCGCCGAGGAAGAAGGTGCGGACGAAGTCGTCGATGCTGAGCAGGATGCAGAAGATCATGCCGCCGCCGATCGCCGGGCCGAGATAGGGCAGGGTGACGCGGAAGAAGGCGACGACGCTGTCGGCGCCGAGATCGCGCGCCGCATCGACGAGGTTAGCCGGCATCGAACGAAGCCGCGTCAGCGCCATGACCACGACGAAGGGCACGGCGTGTACCGTGTGGCCGAGCACGATCGCCGCGCTGCCGGTCGGCATGTCGATGGTGGAGATGAAGATGCGCAGCGAGATCGCCGAGATCATGCCGGGCACCACCGCCGGCAGGCAGGCCAGAGCGAAAAGCAAAGCGCCCCAGCGGCCTTCCGTCGAGGCGATCAGCATGGCGATCCAGACGCCGATCACGGTGGCGGCAATGGTGGTCGCGGCGGCAATCAGGATCGAATAGACGCAGGCCTCCAGGAACTGCTTGTCCTGCATCACCTTGAGATACCAGTCGAACGTCCAGTCGCCGATCGGGAAGGCGACGAAACTGGCGTTCTTGAAGCTCATCGCCATCATCAGCGTGAGCGGCACCAAGAGGTAGAGCACGAAGGCCCAGTAGCCCATGGTGAGCAAGGTGCGCGGCGTATCGGGAAACAGCGTTCGCATCACATCAGCTTTGTCGATTTGCCGCCTACGAGGCGCATGAATATGCCGGCCGTGGTGAGTGCGGTGACAAGCATGATCAGCGCGAAGGCCGCGCCGACCGGCCATTTGTCGCTGGCGCCGTGGAAGAAGCCGCTGATCGTTTCGGGGAACATGACCGTTGTCGGCCCGCCGAGCAGCATTGGCGTGGCGAACACGCCGATCGTGGTCAGGAACACCAGGCTGCAGCCCGAGACGATGCCGTCGCGCGACAGAGGCAGGATGATCCGGCGAAACCGCGTCACCGGTCCGGCCCCGAGGTCGGCGGCCGCGTCGAGCAGGTGTTTCGGGATCTTGTCGATGGACGAATAGAGCGGCAGCAGCATGTAGAGGCAGACGAGATAGACCAGCCCGAAGCCCAGCGAGAACGGCGTGAACAGCATCGGGATCGGTCGGTCGATGATGCCGATCTCGCGCAGCAGGACATTGACCGCGCCGCGATTGGCGAGAAGCATGATGATCGAAAAGGTCCGGATGAGTTCGCCGGCCCAGAACGGCACAAGCAGCAAAAGCAGTGCCTTGGAACGCCGGTCGGGCCGCACGATCTTCGCCACGTAATAGGCGACGGGATAGATCACGACGAGGGTGATCGCGGTCGCCGTCACCGAGTAGATGAAACTGCGGATCAGCGGCGCGAAGTAGATCGATTCCGAGAAGAAGATCGCATAATTGGCAAGCGTGAAGCTCGCCGGCTGGCCGTGCTGGATCGGATATTGCGTCAGCAGGCTGATCTTCAGCATCTGGTAGATCGGCCCGATATGCAGGCCGATCAGCCAGAGCAGGGGCACGCCAGCCAGAAGGACGAAACGTCCCGTCCGGCTTGCCACCGCGGCGCCCAGCGTGGCCTGGTAGAGCCGCGAGTTCACGATGCCGGCGATGCGCGTCGAATAGCGCGGCGCGGCAATATGGCTGCTCATGCTCGCATGTACCGAGGGTGCGTCTGCCATCATGGTTTTCCGCAAGGGAGGCCGGTCACCGCGCGGCTGCGCGGCCCATCGCGGCCCGGTCCGGCCGGGGCAAGCCGGCGGCGGCCAATCAGGCCGCCTTCACCTCGGCGGTCGCCTTGTCGATCATCTCGTTCTTCATGTCGCGGTTGACCGACGAGAAGAACACGATGCGCTCGACCTGTTCCTGCGGCAGCGTGTTGGCGGCCCGTTCGATATCGGTGAGCACGTCCCCGACCCCCGAGATCGTCGAGGCGAAACCCGACTGGCGGGTCATCGAGGCGCCGACCTCCGGCGAAGCCAGGATCGCATCGATCAGCTTGTAGGCGTTCTCGGCGTTCGGCGCGTTCTTGACGATGTTCAGCGTATAACAGAAGCCGAACGTGCCTTCCTTCGGCACCGACAGCTTGATCGGATGGCCTTCGGCGATCAGCTTCGCGGCGGGGCCGGACCATGAATGCGCGAGATAGATGTCCTCGTTGATGAACATCTGCTGCACCTCGGAACCGGCGTCGTAATATTTGCGCACCATGTCCTTGTGCTTGATCAGGAAATCGCGCGCTTCGTTGGTCGCCTTCTGCGCCTCTTCGGCCTTGTCCGTGTAGGTGACGAAGTCGCCGTCATGGCCGAGATACTGCATGGTGATCGTCATGAAGTCGCTGACGATGTAGGAGGTCATGCCCTTGTATTGCGGGTCGAACATGACGTCCCAGCTCTGCGGGTCCTTGACGTAGTCGGTGTTGACCGCCAGGCCCTCGTAGCCGGCGAGGATCGGCAGGCCCCAGAGATTGCCGTTGACGCGCGCCCACGGCGCATCCTGGTAGGCGGGATTGAGGTTCTTCCAGTTTGCGACCTTGGCGGTGTCGAGCGGCTGCAGCAGGTCCGAGCTGATGAACTGCGAATAGCGATGCCCCGCCACCGTCACCATGTCGGTCGACGGGTTGGCTCCTTCGGCGGCCAGCAGATTGTATTGTTTGCCCTGGTCGTCGGTGAGGCGGATGTTGACCTGGATGCCGGTATCCTTCTGGAATTTGTCGATGAATTCGGCAGGCAGGAACTTGTCGTAGGTGGTGACGTTCAGCACGTTGCTCTGCGCCCATGAGGGGCGGGGGCGGATGATGTAGGGGAGCGCCAGCGCGCCGGCGCCGCCTCCAAACAGCTTCAGGGCGGTTCTGCGGTTCGTGATGAGTTTGCTCATTGCGTTCCCCTTTTACGATTGAAGCTGGCAGTCTGGCCTGCGGCATGCCCTTTCGGGCTTCCGAGGCTAAATACTGGGATCTGGCGGGCTTGGCTGTTGGCGTGGCTGGCTCGGCGACAAGGCGCCCGGCACTCTTCCGACGATGTTCGACAAACCGTATGGAAATTCCAACATATCGGAATAATCAACGCACGCGCCGGGGTGTCAAGCCATAACTTGCCGTCAGGAATTGGGCCACGGAGACGGCGCGCCGGCTAAATTGCTGGTGCTGGCGGTGGCGACGGAACGGTCAGCAAATCGGCGCTGCCGTCATCGTGGTCCTCAGATGCAAGAAAAATCGAGCCGGCGAACCGGCTCGACGGTTTATGCAAGACCTGTATCAGCCCTGGATGAAGGCGAGCAGGTCGGGATTGACGATGTCGGGATGCGTCGTGCACATGCCGTGCGGCAGGCCCTGATAGGTCTTCAGCGTGCCCTTCTTCAGCAGCTTGGCCGACAGCGGCGCCGAGTCGGCATAGGGCACGATCTGGTCGTCGTCGCCATGCATGACCAGCACCGGCACGTCGATGGTCTTCAGGTCGTCGGTGAAGTCGGTTTCGGAAAACGCCTTGATGCAGTCGTAATGGGCCTTCGTGCCGCCCATCATGCCCTGCCGCCACCAATTGTCGATGATGCCCTGCGAGACTTTCGCGCCGGGGCGGTTGAAGCCGTAGAACGGCCCGGCGGGAATGTCGATGTAGAACTGGGCGCGGTTGGCGACCAGCGCGTCTCGGAAGCTGTCGAACACCTCGATCGGCAGGCCGCCGGGGTTCTTGTCGGACTTCACCATGATCGGCGGCACTGCGCCGATCAGCACCGCCTTGGCGACGCGGCCGGGTTTTGCGCGGGCGACATAGTGGGCGACTTCGCCGCCGCCCGTCGAATGGCCGATATGGACCGCATTTTTGAGGTCCAGCGCCTCGGCCAGTTCGGCCACGTCGGCGGCATAGGTGTCCATCTCGTTGCCGGTCGCGGTCTGCGTCGAGCGGCCGTGGCCGCGGCGGTCATGGGCGATGACCCGAAAACCCTTGTGCAGGAAGAACAGCATCTGGTTGTCCCAGTCGTCGGCGCTGAGCGGCCAGCCATGGTGGAAGACGATCGGCTGCGCGTCCTTGGAACCCCAGTCCTTGTAGTAGATCTCGGTGCCGTCCTTCGTGGTGATCGTGCTCATCTCTCTTCTCCTGGTTTGTCCGAGGCGACAGGATCGCTCGCTCTCGATATGGACGAAATAGCCTTTTGCCGTCATGGTCACGATTGGCGGAACTGACAAGTTGCAAGGCAAAACTGACAGAATGACAGTCAATCCCAAAATCGTCGCCGAAATCGGCCTGCTCATCTATCCCGACGCGCAGCTCGCCGCGGTCCACGGCCTGACCGACCTGTTCCGCATCGCCGGCGACATGGCCGCGACGCATGACGAACCGAACCCGCCGGCGATCCGCGTCACCCATTGGCGGCAGGCGGGGCCTGAGCACAGCGTAGAGTGCGTCTATGACAGTTATCCCGGCGAACCCCACAGGCCGAGCCACCTGATCGCGCCGCCCAGCCTGGTGATGCCGGACAGGATGCAGCCGATGCACGGCTTCGCGGCCTGGCTCATCCAGCGCCACGCCGAGGGCTCGACACTTTGCTCGGTGTGCGCCGGCGCCTTCCTGCTCGGCGAGACCGGCCTGCTGGAGGGGCGCGAGGCGACGACGCATTGGGCTTTTGCCGACGCGCTCGCCGAACGTTTTCCGTCGATCAAGGTGGATGTCGACCGCATGGTGATCGACGACAGCGACATCATCACGGCGGGCGGCATTTTGGCCTGGACCGACCTCGGCCTGACGCTGGTCGAGCGCCTGCTGGGACCGGCCGTGATGCTGGAGACCGCGCGCTTCCTGCTGATCGATCCGCCGGGCCGGGCGCAGCGGCCCTACAATCATTTCGTGCCGCGCCTCGATCATGGCGACGCCGCCATTCTCGGCGTCCAGCACTGGCTGCAGGCGACCGGCGCAAAGGACCACGCGGTGCCGGCGCTGGCGGCGCGGGCAAAACTGGAGGAGCGCACCTTCCTGCGCCGCTTCCGCAAGGCCACCGGACTGCGACCGACCGAATACGCTCAGCAGATCCGCATCGCCAAGGCGCGCGAGGCGCTGGAACGCAGCCGCCGGCCGATCGAGCAAATCGCCTGGGAGGTCGGCTACGGCGATCCGTCGGCGTTCCGAAAACTCTTCCAGCGCCTCACCGGCCTCGCCCCGGCCGACTACCGCCGCCGCTTCGGCGTCGCGGCCTGAGTGCTGCGGGATGCGGCATCGGCACGCGCCGCGCCTCGATGTCCTGCCGGCATCCGCGAGGCGAAGCTCCCCTCAGGGATAGTTCCCACTTCCGATTTTGACGGGCGCGTCCCGATCCGCCGCCTTGTCGGCCTCTGTTGGTCATGCCTGTTGCGCAAAAATCCACGCGCGTCACCAACAACCCTCGGTTTCCGCTTGGTTTTACAAGCATGACGTTGTTTCGAACGGCCGTTCGCCCAGGTCGCAGGCGGACTTCCAGCTTCGCGAAAAACCAAGCTTTTTCAATGTGCTGCGCAGGAAACGATTCCAGGCTGGCCTTCCATCATTGTCAAGGATTATTTTCTTAGGTCGCTTGCGTTTGTTCCCTTTATGTTCCATATTGCATGCCGGTTTTGTCCGAAGGAGGCAGCGGTGGAGTTGATGGACGGAAATGCGGCAATCGAGACAAACCGGGAGGCGCTGAAGCGTATCCTTGCCATGCTCGTCGGCATGGCCGAGATGGCCGGCGGAGCGTCAACTCTGCCCCGCCACCTCTACCGCGCCATCCTGCGGCTGCTGCGTCCGGCCGAATCCGCCGCCCGCCGGTTGATCATCGCCGCGTCGCGCGGCATCGTGGTGACCCTGCCGCCGCTACGTCCGCGAAAGCCGAAGCCGGAGATTTCCGACACGGTGGCCGCCATGCGCCGCCTCGGCCTCGCCGTCAATTTGTCGAAGCAGGATTTTGCTCGTTACGAAGCCGAGCGGAAAGCCGCCGAACGGTGCGCGGCAAAACCTCGAATCATCAGCCTGCCGCTGTTCGATCCCCAAAAGTATCCGTTCCGCGTCCGCCGCAAATATGTGCCGGAGCACGCCATGCCGCGCATCTGGGTTCCCGGCTTCAGTGAGCGGCCTGTGCTGCCGTCGCCGCCGCCGCTGCCATCGCCGGACGACCCGATCGACGCGGCGCGGCTCGGCTTGCGGCTGGT
This sequence comes from Mesorhizobium sp. IMUNJ 23232, assembly GCF_044326205.1. Classification (NCBI taxonomy): domain Bacteria; kingdom Pseudomonadati; phylum Pseudomonadota; class Alphaproteobacteria; order Hyphomicrobiales; family Phyllobacteriaceae; genus Mesorhizobium; species Mesorhizobium sp. IMUNJ 23232. The sequence continues at coordinate 21,859 of NZ_JBIRCY010000051.1, read as the reverse complement.
CGCACTTGGTGCCGCCCTCGACGACCTGCCAAAACAGGCAAGACGGTTCGCCCGCTGGAAGGCGCGCTGCGACGCGGCGGTTGCGGAAATGCGGCAGATCGGCTGCGGCGTGATCGTGCGCGGCAGGACGAAGCGCGGCACGGTGCGGTTCCAGCGGACACGGCCGCTGTGGATGGGCCGGCCGCCGGGCGGCCGGCTATCGCCCTACGACCCGGCCCCCTGGCGCCGCAAGAACATCCGCGAGGTCGACGAGATTCTGGCGCATTCCCATGCGCTGGCCCTGGACGCGCTGGAACAGCCGCGCGCCGATACGTCATGACGCGCGGCTCGGGCCGAGCCATTTGTCGAAAGGTATTCCAGCACGCTCAAAGGCCAGACGGGATAAAAACCGGGCGCGGCGACGATTCCCGCTGTCGGAAAGTGCCGTTGCTTATGTGTTGGCGAAGCTGGCCAGACCTGCCCGGCCCGTATACCCGTTGATCAAAATTCCGCAGCGGCGCTGATGCACATTTCAGAAATCACAAGGCGCGTCCTCGGCCAACAGGCCCTTTGCCTTGAGGTCGGACCAGAGTGCCGCAGGAATTGGATGGCGGAAACTTTCAACGTTCTGGCGCACCTGGTCCGGGTGGATGGCGCCGGGAATCACCGCGGCGACCGACTTGTGCCCGAGCGGGAACTGCAGGGCGGCGGCGGCGAGCGGAACATTGTGCGCCTTGCACACTGCCTCGATCTTGGCGACGCGCTGCATGATATCCGGCGTCGCGTCCGCATAATTGTATTTCGCGCCCTCGACCGCGCCCGTCGCGAGGATGCCCGAATTATAGACGCCGCCGATGACGATGCCGACATTGCGCCGCTCGCAATTGGGCAGCTCGGCCTTCAGCGTCTCCTGCTCCAGCAGCGTGTAGCGCAGCGCCACCAGGAAGAAGTCGAGATCGAGCATGTCGAGGAAGCGCGGCATCATGCCGAGTTCGTTGATCCCCGCGCCGATGCCGCCGACCAGTCTGTGCGACCGCAGTTCTTCCAGCGCCCGCCAGCCCGAGGTGTAGAGCTGCGCGAGGTAGGCCGAGACATTGGCCTCGGTCTTGTGGAACCAGAAATCGAGATCGTGGATAATCAGCAGGTCGATGCGGTTCATGCCAAGCCGCATCTGCGACTGCTCGTAGGCGCGCATGATGCCGTCATAGGAGTAATCGTGGACATGCGCGAAGCGCAGCCCGCCCACCCAGCCCGGCGCGCGGAAATTATCGGGGTCCGCCGGCGGATAAAACCAGCGGCCGACCTTGGTGGACAGCACGAACTCGCCGCGCGGCTTGTTGTCGAGCAGCCTGCCGGTGCGCATTTCGCTCAAGCCGCTGCCGTAGAAGGGCGCGGTGTCGAAGTAGCGGATGCCGGCGTCCCAGGCTGCCGCCAGCGTCGCGGCGGCGGTGGCATCGTCGACCCGCACGAAAAGTTCGCCCAGTCCCGCGCCGCCGAAACCGAGCTGCGTGACCGACACGCCCGACTTGCCGAGGACGCGCTTTTGCGTGGGTTCCATCAAGAGTCTCCGTTTCTGTGGCCGTCAGGAGCGGCGCGAGATGCGGCGCTGCAAGGCTTCGAGCAGCACTGCCGCGAGGATAATTGCCCCGGTCGCGAAACCCTGCCAGAAAATCTCGATGCGCGCCAAATTCAGGAAGTTGCGGGTCAGCGCGATGATGACGACGCCGATGATGGTGCGCAGCACGCGCCCCTGTCCACCAGACAGGCTGGTGCCGCCAATCACCACGGCAGCGATGACCTCGAACTCAAGGCCCTCGCCGGTGTTCGGCGAGACGGCGCCGAGCCGCGAGATGCTGACCAGCCCGCCGAGCGAGGCGGTGAAGCCGACGATCATCAGGCAGATGATTTTCACGCGGTCGGCGCGGATGCCGGACAGCATGGCGACCGTGCGGTTCGAGCCGACCGCATAGACGCGCTTGCCGAAGGATGTGCGCTCCATCAGGAACCACGCGACCGCGTAGACGACGACCGCGACCCAGATGATGTTCTGCAAGGGCAGCCAGACGATCAGGTCGGCGAGCGAGCCCGTCTCAAGCACGCCCTTGACGTTGAAGGGCAGCGGAAGCTGCACCCAACGGCCCTGGCCGAATGCCCGGATGACGTTGGGGATGTCGGGGATCGGCTGGCCTTGCGTGACCACCAGCGTCAGGCTGCGCGCCATCATCAAGGTGCCCAGCGTCACGATGAAGGACGGGATGAGCGCCTTGGTGACGACCAGGCCGGCGAAGAAACCGATCAGCGGGCCTATGAACAGCGGCACCGTCAGACCGAGTGCGATGATCCACCAGACTTGGTCGTCCGCCGTCGGCACCGGAAACCAGCGCACCATGATCCAGCCGGCGACCGCCGCCGACAGGCCGACCACCGAGCCGACGCCGACGTCGAATTCCCCGGCGATCATCACAATCGTCATTCCGGCCGCCACAATCAGCATCACCGTCATCTGACCAAGCAGATTGCCGATATTGACGGGGGAGAGAAAACGGTCGTTGGCGATCTGCATCAGAATGATCAGCGCCAAGAGCACGCCCAGCGCCTGGATCAGGCTGTAGGATCGTTTCAGCCGGCTCATCAGCCGGCTGGGTTCGAGCGCCGGCGGAGGGGAGGTGACGCTCGTCATGCCGGGACCGCCAGTTCTTCGCCGCAGGCCGCGGCATGCAGGATGGATTCGCGCCGGATCGCCGCGCCGGTCAATTCCGTGACCAGTTGGCCGCGGAACATCACCAGCACGCGGTCGCACAGCGTCACCAGTTCTTCCAGTTCCGTGGTGATCAGCACGATGCCGACGCCGGCGGCCGCAATCTCGTCGATGATTGCCCGGATCTCCGCCTTGGCGCCGACATCGATGCCGATGGTCGGGTCTTCCATGACGAACACTTTTGGCCTCGTCTCCAGCCATTTGGCGAACAGCACTTTCTGCTGGTTGCCGCCGGAAAGCTGCGACGCCAGCGCCTCCGGTCCGGGCGCGCGGATGTGCAGCCGCGTGATGTTGCGCGTCGTCGCCTCGGTCATCGCCGCGCCGTCGAGGCGTCCGGCCGCCCCGGTGAAGCGCGACAGGATCGGCAGGCAGATATTCTCCTTCAGGGTGAAATCGAGAAGCAGGCCCTCGCGCCGGCGGTCGCCGGTTATCAGGGCAAGTCCCGCCTTCAGCGATGCTGCCGGATCGCGCGGCGGGACCGGCGCTCCGTCGAGGACGACGCGTCCTCCGAGCCGCCCGCTTGCCTCCGCGCCAAAAATCGCCTTGGCAAGTTCGCCCAGCCCCGAACCGGCAAGGCCGGTAATGCCCAGCACTTCGCCGTGCCCAAGCTCGAAGCTGATCGCGTCCAATCGAGCGGGGATGCTCAACGCCTCAACGCGCATCAGCGGAGCGGATGCTTCCTTGTGTCGAGGCGCCACCGCCCGCCGCTGCGTCTCGACATGGCGTCCGACCATGGCGGTCACAACCTGCGCCAGGCTTGTCTCCGACACCGGCCCGTCCGCCACCACTTCGCCGTCGCGCATCACTGTCAGGTCGTCGCAGACTGCGAAGATCTCGTTCAGATAATGCGAGATCAGCACGACCCCGACGCCGCTGTCGGCCAGACGGCGGATCAGGCGAAGCGCGACCTGCACCTCGGATTCGGTCAGCGAGGATGTCGGCTCGTCGAGGATCAGGATTTTGGGATCGAGCGACACGCCCTTAACGATCTGCACCATTTTCTTGAGGTCGTTGGGCAGTTCCGAGACGACCGCGTCGGGGTCGACGTCGATTTCGTAGAGGCGCAGCAGTTGCGAGACCTTGTCCGCCATCGCGCGTCGCCTGATGACGCCGAAACCATAGGTCGGCTCGTTGTTCAGCAGCAGGTTTTCCCCCACCGTCATGGTCTGGATGAGATTGATGTCCTGGTGAACCGTCACGATGCGCCGGGCAAGCGCGTCGTCGGCGCCCGAGAAGCGCATCGGCGCGCCTTCGAGTTCGAACGTCCCGGCATCCGGCGGATAGACGCCGGCGATGATCTTTACCAGCGTCGACTTGCCGGCGCCGTTCTCGCCGACCAGGCCGCGGACACGGCCCGCGTCGATTCCAAAATCCACCCCGCGCAAGGCCCAGACCGCGGCAAAACTCTTCACCAGTCCGCGGCAACGCAGGAGTTCGGCCGCCGGCGCGTGCGCTCCCTCGGCTCGAATTCCAGCTTGGTCGTTCGATGCTTGCACGGCTTGGTCCGGAGCTTGAATCGCGAGCGGCCGGAACCCGCACAGGATTCCGGCCGGTAAGGCGTGGCGTTACTTTCCGGTGACCTGCGGGTCTTCGGCGAACTCGGCCGCATTGGCCTTCGTCAGCAGTTTGGTGCCGAGGCCGATATCGTGCGGCACCTCGCCGCCGCCCAGCTTCGTAAGCACGATGTTCATGCCCTCGTAGCCCATTTTGTAGGGGTCCTGCACGACCAGCGCGTCAATCTTGCCGTCCTGCACCATCTTGTAGGACACCGGATCGAGGTCGAAGCCGATCAGCTTGACTTCGCCGGCCTTCTTGGCCTGCTCCAGTGCCTGGTAGGCGCCCTGGATCACCAACTGGTTGAAGGCGAACGCGCCCTTCACGTCGGGTTCGGAGACCAGCAGGTCTTCCATCGACTGCCGTCCGGCGTCGAGCGTCAGGAACGCCACCGGCTGCTCGGGAAGAACCTCAAGACCCAGTTCCTTGGCGCGGTCCTCAAAGCCCTTCTGCCGGGTCTGGCCATTGTCGTTGGTCGGCGCATGGTCGAGCGTCACCACCTTGGAACCCTTGGGCAGCAGCGTTGCCATATAGTCCGCCGCTTGCTGGCCGCCCTTGTAGTTGTCGGTGATGATCAGGCTTTCATATTTGCCCGAGCGGATGCCGATGTCGGTGATGACCACCGGGATGTCCTGGGCATTGAACGTGTTCTTGATCGGCTCTGCCACCATGACGCTGTCGCCGGGGAAAATCAGCACGCCGTCGACGCCCTGCGCGTTCAGATCCTCAAGATCGGACACCTGCTTGGCCTTGTCGGTATCGCCGCCATTGGTGACGATCAGGTCGACATTGACGCCCTTTGCCTTCCATTCCTCCGCCGACTTCTTGGCGCCGTTCACCATGGTGACGAGGAACGGGTTGGTTCCCCAGAATACGGAATAGCCGATCTTATAATCCTCGGCCGATGCGACCGACGTGGCGAACGCCGTCGCCAAGGCGACAGACGCGGCCCATTTGAGCATGCGCATGAAAAATCCTCCCTGTTTGCCTGTACGATCCCACCGAAATCGATCGGGCCAGGATTATTCGAGCTCGGAGCCAAGTCCTCCCGACTTTGATGGCTCGCTCACACCTCCCAGGATGCACGGCTAGTGAAATGATATCGTTTCAATAGTTCCTGTCAACCAGACAACGAAGGTTCAAAGAGAAGTGCCTTGGTCTTTAAGGTAAGAATTTGAATATTAAAGAATATTCACGATCTGTGTGATCATCGGTGCAGCTTGGATCGTTTCCAGCCTTTCTGCCTTCGCCGGATAACGAATGCGCTCACAAAAGGTCGAGTTTAACCTTCGTTTGACTCCAGCCCGCCGTTCCGGGACGCCTGGCGCCAGTCACCCGGCCCATCCGTTCGGTCCTTCTCGAACAGGTCGGTCCAAGGCATTTCAGGCAGCCACTCCTCGCGCCGGGGAACCCACAGTTCATAGGTCGGGATGAGATCGGAGGGCGCGTCCTCCAGGCTGCCGATCATGATCTCGGCTTCGTCCGGGCTGAGCGAGAACAGGCGCGATCCGCAGTTCACGCAAAAACTTCTGCCCTGATAGGTGCCGATGTGCCCGGTCATCTCGAAAGCCGAACGTGGCCAGATGGCGAAGGCGGTGAATGCCGATCCGCTATAGGTCCGGCAGTCCTTGCAATGACAGAGACCGACCCGGATCGGCTGCCCGCTGACGCTGAAGCGGACCTCGCCGCACATGCAGCCGCCAATCCGGCGAACGGTTTCGCGGCCTTCCGTTCCATCCATGGGGCTCTCCATCTTCGGGGTGGTCGGGAATGCCCTGCGGCCTCCTCGTCCATACAGCGCCGGAAATTCAGGCGGACTTGGTCTGGGCCTGCCGCTTGCGCCGGAGCACCTCCTCGACGCCGACGATCGGCTTCGACCGTCCCGATATGGCCGTGGAGACGACGGCCGGCGGATCGCTTGCGGGGAAAGAATCCTCCAGCCCGTGCTGAAGCTGTTCCTCCAGCGTTTGCGGATTCTCGGACCGCCCCGGCGTGCGCCGTGATTGGATGTCCTCGTTGGGCTTCCTGGACTCGGGGTGGTTCCGCACTTCGGCAACGGCGTTATAGAGACGCTGGATGGCGTATTCCTTCATCGCCGAAAAATCCGGATCGTCGCCGTCCATCGCGTCGATCCGATCGACCATCTGTCTTTCAAACTTGTCGAGACAACTGGTCGTGTGGGTCTCGCATAGCTTCCGGAGCGCCTCCTGGAGCAACAACGGTCCGAAATGAGACGCCGATTTCAGCTCGACAGCCTGAATCTGGTCGCTGTTTACGCTGGAACTCGTCATGACGCTCTCCATCGCCAGGAAGGTGTTTCAAACTAACTGCGGCGAAGGAACGGAGTTCCGCAGGTATGATAATTTCGCGAGGGGGATGGTAGAACGGAAAGGAGCGTGGCCAGACACTTCCGTGAAACTATTCCGGATAACCACGCTTCTTAACCGCGTTGGAGAATTTCACGGCCGCGATGATTTCGCCAGCTGCGATTCCATGGATGTGAGCGGCCCGGTCCCGGAGCGAACCCCTCCAGGATGTCTGGGAGCGGCGGCATATCCGCATTGGCGCGCCGTGCCATGGCTCCTACATTGGAACGCAATGCCAACGCCGGAATGATCGGATGACACAGAGAACGGGCAGTGCCGATCTGCCGCTGCATGGCGGCCGCGTCCCGAAATGGCTCGGCGACCGCATGACCCGGCTCGGCGCGGTTATGTGCGAGGCGATCATCCACCATTACGGCCGCGACGAGTTGCTGCGCCGGCTGGCACAGCCTTTCTGGTTCCAGTCCTTCGGAGCCGTCATGGGAATGGATTGGCATTCCTCCGGTATCACCACCAGCGTCGTCGGCGCCTTGAAACGCGGATTGACGCCGCTGTCGAGGGAACTTGGCGTCCATGTCTGCGGCGGGCGCGGCGCCCACTCGCGCAAGACGCCGCATGAGCTTGCTGCGATCGGCGAGCGCGTCGGCTTCGACGGAGACGCACTGGCCACTGCCAGCCGCCTGGTCGCCAAGGTCGACAGCGCAGCCGTGCAGGACGGTTTCGATCTCTACCTGCACGGTTTCATCGTCACCGATGACGGCCGCTGGGTCGTCGTTCAGCAAGGAATGAACGGCGACAGCAGGGTCGCGCGCCGCTATCACTGGCTGTCCGAAGGGCTGAAGAGCTTTGTCGACCAGCCTCACGCCGCCATCGAAGGTCAGAACCAGGGCGAGATCATCAATCTGACGGACCGCCGCGCCGAGGCGTCGCGCAGCGGACAGTTGGATCTTCTGCGGACGCTCGGGCCGGACGGCATCGTGCGCGAATTCGCCGGCCTGGAAGCGGCGCCCGTGCCGACGCCGGATCAGCCGCTGCTTCCGCATCTGGTGATGCCCGCCCACCACGATGTGCGGGAAAGCGACGTGATAATGCGCCGCCTGCATGGCAACATGGTGGCGGCGGCGGAACGCGGCCCATCGGACTTTTCCGACCTGCTTCTCGTGCCGGGCGTCGGCGCCCGCACGGTGCGGGCGCTCGCCCTCGTCGCCGAGGTCGTGCATGGCGCGCCGTGCCGCTTCTCCGATCCCGGCCGCTTCTCGCTGGCGCATGGCGGCAAGGACCGGCATCCGTTTCCGGTCCCGCTGAAGGTCTATGACGAGACGATCGGCGTCCTGAAGTCGGCGGTGGCGAAGGCAAAGCTCGGCCGCGACGAGGAACTCGGCGCCCTGAAGCGATTGGACGACCAGTCGCGACTGGTCGAGCGTTACGTGACCGGCCCGAGCCTCAAGGAAATCGTCGCCTGGGAATTCGAGCAGTCCCACCTGCTTGGCGGCCGCAGCGTTTACGGCTGGGAGCCTGCGCACGACCCGGTGCGAACGGAATCGTTGAAGGGATAGAGGGCGGCACAGACGCGCGGCGAGATTTGTCGCGCATGGACGTCAACGCAGGACGGCGACCGTCGTAGACTTGATCAGGTCGAAGTCCATCTGCACGCCCAGCCCTGGCCGGTCCGGAACCTGCACCATGCCCTGCGCGTCCACGACCAGATCGTCGACCAGCCCGTATTTTTGCACGTCGTCCGGCAGGATGACCTCAAAGAATTCCGAATTCGCGATGCCGCACATGACGTGCAGGTTGGCGACGTTGTTCAGCGAGTTGCCGCCATGATGGATCTCGAAGGTCATGCGGAAGGCCTCGGCCAGATGTGCCGTCTTGACGCAAGCGGTGATGCCCCCCTTCACCGCCACGTCGCCGCGCAGATAGTCGGTCGCCTGGGCAGTGATCCACGGCGCATAGGCATGAAAATCGCCGGGCGAGAACTCGGTCGCCAGGATCGGGATGTCGAGTTTTTGCCGGAGTTTTGCGCAGTTGTAGATGTCCTCCTCGGCGAGCGGATCCTCGAACCAGTAGAAACCCATCTCCTCGATGGCGCGGCCGACGCGCAGCGCCTCGGTGTAGGTGTACATCCAGGTGGAATCGAGCATCAGGCGGTAGCCGTCTCCCACCGCTTTGCGCACCGCCTTGCAGACCTCGATATCGCCCTGCCAGCCTTTTCGCGGCGGATGGATCTTGTAGGCATGATAGCCGCGCGCCTTGGTCTCCAGCGCTTCCTCAACATAGTCGCCCACGTCGGCATGACCGGGGGAACTCGCATAGGCCGGGACGCTGGTCCTGTAGCCGCCGACCAGTCGATGGATCGGCAGGCCGGCGATCTTGCCGGCAAGGTCCCAGAGCGCGACATCGACAGCGCCGATGCAGCGCCAGGTGGTCGAGCGGAAGCGCTTGCAGATATCCAGGTGAATGCGTTCGCGATCGAGCGGATCGCGGCCGAGCAGGATCGGCTTCAGCGTCTGGATGAGCGAAAGCGAGTCGAGTTCGGCGGATTTGGTGACCGACCCCAGGAAGGCGTGACCTTCCAGCCACTCGTCGGTGTGCAGTGTCACCAGTCCCAGCGTCGAGGTGCCGTTTGTCGGCGCGTTGTGCGGGCCGAAGGTGAGTTCTCGAATGCCCCGCTGCTCGAAATGGGTGACGGTGACGTCGGTGATCCTCATCAACCTGTCTGCGTGATATGGTCAGCAACGCCGTCGCGGTGGATATTGGCAGGCGGTTCGGCGCCGACCTGCCTGCCGGCTGCGACGATGTCGGACCAGCTTATCGCGTCGATCGGCACGCCTCCCGCCTTGCGCTCGTCCGTGGTCGCGGCTTCGAGGTCGCCGGGCAGCAGCACGCCGGCATTGCCGCCGGAGCGCACCCAGCCGACGAAGGTGTCAATCTCCGGTGAAATCACGTCCGTCGTGCCCAAATGTTCCGGTGAAATGATGATCGACAGCATGCAGTTTATGGTGGCGTTGCGTTTCTTCGGGCCGGACTGCGTCTTGCCGCCGGTGAGCGCCGCGCCAAGCAATTCGCAGACGAAGGAGAGGCCCCATCCCTTGTGGTCGCCGAACGGCAGAAGGATGCCTTTCGGCTGGCCGAACAGGATGGACGGGTCGGTCGTCGGCTGCCCGTCGGCGGTGAGCAGTGCGCCGGGCGGCAGCGGCTTGCCCTGGTTCATGGCCACCCGGACCTTTCCGACGGCGAGCTTGCTGGTGGCGAAATCGAGCACGATCGGCCGCTTGCCGTCGCGCGGGATGCCGACCGAGAAAGGATTGGTGCCGACGCGCGCCGCCACGCCGCCGAACGGCGCTACGGACGGGTCGCTGACGACATTGACGAAATGGATCGAGACCAGGCCGGCTGCTGCGCATTGCTCCGCCCAGTGACCGATGCGGCCGACATGGTGGCTGTTGCGCAGGCCGACCAGCGCCACGCCCTTGTCGCGCGCCTTGACGATCCCGATCGCAATCGCGTCATGCGCCATCACTTGGCCGTAGCCGCCATTGCCGTCGCAGATCAGCAAACTGTCGGTTTCGGTGACTGTTGTCAGGGACTGGTTAGGCAGAAGGTCGCCGGACTGTAGGTTGCGCACATAGATCGGGATCGAGCCGACGCCATGCGAATCATGGCCGCGCAGGTTGGAATCGACCAGATGCCGGGCGATCAGCCGCGCCTCGCGGTCGGAAGACGACGCAGCGAGAAAAATGTCGGCGACGTAATCATGCAATCTGCCTTCGTCGACGAGGACTGGCTCTACGGCCATTCAAGGACTCCGTGGGGTTGAGGGTGCGGCCAACGAAAACGGCTGCCCACAGCCAAGCGGGCGGCCGTTTCGTCGATTGCCGGTTCAGTTGACGGTGATGGAGGCGAGATAGGGTGCCTCGATCGGCGAGAATTGCAGGCCGGAGACGTTGGAGCGTGCCACGTAGACGATCTTCAGGTCGCCCCAGAAGACGCCGACCGCATCGTCCCAGATGATCTTGGTCGCCTCGGCATAGATCTGCTTGCGCTTTTCCTGGTCGCTCTCGGCCTTGGCCGCCAGCAGCAGCTTGTCGAGATCGGGATTGGCGTAGTTCATCTCCTTGTTCTCGGAATAGTAGAGCCGCCCGACGGTGTAGTCGGCGTCCAGCGTAAGCGCCGGATTGGACGACAGCACCATGTCCCAATTCATCTCGCGGAAATTCTGGGTGAAGATGGCGCGTTCCTGCTCCAGCGGCCGCACCTTCACGCCGATCGCATCCCAGTAGGAGATGAAGGTCTGGGCGAAATCTGAGATGCCGGGGAAGAAGTTCTGGCCGAACAGGATGCTGGTTTCAAAACCTTCCGGCAGGCCCGCCTCGGCCAGCAGCGCCTTCGCCTTTTCCGGATCATAGGCATAGGGGTCGAGCGGCGTGAAGCCGAACACCGTTTCCGGGATGACGTTGCGCGCCGGCGTGCCGGTCTCGGGCTTCAGGTCGCGCAGCACCTTGGTGGTGTCGATCGCGTACCACATGGCGCGGCGCACACGCGCATCGTCGAACGGTTTGCGAGCGGCATTGAACCAAGCGTAGCCGTAAGTGGCGCTCGGCACCACGTCCACCTTGACTGCGCTGTCGCCGCGCAACTGGGCGAGTTCGTCGTCCGAGAACGCCCACGCGATGTCGACTTCGCCATTGAGGATCGCGGTGACCCGCGCCGTCTGCTCGGGGATGTTGACGAATTGCAGGCCCTCGATCTTCGGCTTCTCGCCCCAGTAGTCGGGATTGGTTTCCAGGGTGAGGGTGTCGCCCGGCGAAAAATCCTCGATCTTGAACGGGCCGGTGCCTGGCAGAATGACGCCCGCGCCGTATTCCTCCGGACCCTTGGCAGTGACCCCTTCCGAGGGAGCAATCGACAGGAACGAGGTGATGCGCAGGAACGGGCCGACCGGATTCTTCAGGTGGATGACCACCGTGTGCGGGTCGGGCGTGTCGACGCTTTCCAGCACCTTCCACTGACTGGCGAGGCCGCCCTTGGCTTTCGACAGGCGCTCGGCCGACGCCTTCACATCGGCGGAATCGAAATCGGTGCCGTCGTGGAATTTGACGCCGGAGCGCAGCTTGAACTCCCAGGTCTTGTCGTCGATCTGCTTCCAGCTTTCGGCCAGCACCGGTACAGGCTGGTCGCCGTCGAATTTCACCAGTGTCTCGAAGATCTGGCGCGCGACGAGCACGGATTCGCGCAGCAGTGCGTTCGGCCCATGCGGATCGATGTCGATGATGGTGCGCGGCGGCGACACTTTTACCACCTGGGCCGAGGCGGCGGTGGAAAGCAGCGCCGCGGCCAAGGCGATCAGAATTTTCCTCATCTCTTCCTCCCAAAGAATGTGGTCGCCGGCGTACGGCGCGGCCGGCACCTAACCGTATTTGTCATAGACATGTCAAGACAGGTAGGAAAATTTGGTTGTAATTTGTAATTTTGGGCGATAGCTGCCGCACGAGACCCAGGCGAACGCCGAGCGATCGCGCTTTTGAGAAGCGTTCTTGCTCGCATGAAACGTGGAACAGCGATTTCTCGAACAAACAGATTACAAATTTGATATGACAGTCAGCCGCAAAATCCCTGTCCTCCAGATCGGCGCGATGCCACCCGCCGCGGAAGCGCTGCTCGCTGATCGGTTCGAGCTTGCTGCATTCGCCGATGAAGCTCAGGCTCTGGCGGATACAGGCGGCCTGAGAGGTGTTCGGGGCATCGCCACTTCGGGCAAAGCGCCGATCGGTGCCGAGTTGATCCAAGCGCTGCCGGGCCTTCGGGTCATCTCCTGCCTTGGCGCAGGATTCGATGGCATCGACGTTTCCGCCGCGCGGGCGCGAGGCGTCGAGGTCGCTACCACGTCGTGCGCGCTCGCGGCTGATGTCGCAGACGTCGCCATGGGCCTGATAATCGCCACCGCTCGCGCTTTTGTCGGCGCCGACCGCTTCGTGCGGGAAGGAGGCTGGGCGCGGGAGCGCTACCCGCTCGGGCGTTCGCTTGGTGGCGCAAGCATGGGCATCGTCGGCCTGGGCAATATCGGCAGCGCGATAGCGCGGCGCGCCTCGGCTTTCGACATACAGGTCGCCTATACGGCGCGGCGGCAGGTCGAAGGCGCACCCTGGACCTATTTCGCCGAACTGGCCGAACTCGCCCGCTGGTCAAGATTCCTCGTGCTGTGCTGCCCCGGCGGCCGCGAGACCTACAGGTTGATCGGCGAAAACATCCTGTCGGCGCTCGGGACCGACGGCATCCTGATCAACGTCGCGCGTGGCTCCGTCGTCGACGAGGCAGCACTTGCGCAAGCCATTGCGGTCGGCGCCATCGCCGGCGCCGGGCTCGACGTGTTCGAAGACGAGCCGAAACCGCACCCCGCGCTGCTGGCCAGCCCACGTGTCACTCTGCTGCCGCATATCGGCAGCGCTACGGTCGAAACGCGTCAAAAGATGGCGCAAGCCATGGTCGATGCGCTGGTGAGCGCGCTTGAGGTGGATTGAAACGCCTCCGAAGGGCCGGCCACACGCAACGTCAAGCGCCGACGATCCGCGATTCAGAGGTCGTCGGTCACCGGGATGCGGTTGATCATGTATTCGTAGGCGCTCTGGATATGATAGCGCATATACTCCCGCGCGTCGTCGGCCTGGCGGCGCTCGATCAGCCGCAGGATCTCGCGGTGTTCGCCATTGATCCGGGTGCGGTGTTCGACCGGGTCGGGCGCCTTGGTGGCGCTGCATAGCCGGAGATAGACCTGGAAGCCGGGCTGCGACCTGATCATCTGCATGGATTTTTCGAGGAAAGGATTGTCGGCCGCCGCCACGACGGATTTGTGAAAATCGAACGCTTCGAGCGGCTCCTGGCTGAAGGTCGGGAATGTATGGGTCGGCGGGTAGACACATTCGCTGATGCGCTTCAGTGATGCCGGCCCATGCCGCAGCGCGGCCAGATAGGCGGCCTCGCTCTCGATCAGCAGACGGAACTCGAAGCACCGCTGCAGGTCTCGGACGCTGCTGCCCTGGAAAACCTCGCTTCGCTTCGCCGCAGCGCTCTCGGGCTCCCGGATCACGACCGTTCCGGACCCCTGGACGGAGCGCACCAATCCCTTGCTGCGCAGCCTTGCGATCGCGGAGCGCACGACCGGGCGCGAGACCTGGAAATGCTGGCTGAGTTCGTTCTCGGTAGGGAGCTTGCCTTCGTAGGGAATGCGGCCCTCTTCGATCCAGCTCAGCAAGGATCGGTAGACGGCGTCGCTCCGGTTGCCCTCCCGCATCGATGGATTGGGGGGCAGACTATCCGCAGTCAGAGCGTCAGGGGTCGAATCCATGGCGCTGTATCTAGCATATGGAGCGCAAATTTGGCAAGTGTTGTTACAAATCAATTACAAATAGCTTGACAGCTTGTCGGCCCTGCGTAAGTTGCGGCCGGATTTGTCATGGGTCGCCGGGGTGCGCAAGCTGCAATGAAGAAAATCTCGGTCTCCGACCTGCGAAGCCAGCGCTGGTATAATTCGCCGGCGATGCGCACCTTCAATCATCGCTCTCGCACCTTCCAGATCGGCTATTCGAAGGCCGATTTCGAGAACAAGCCGGTCATCGCCATCATCAACACCTGGAGTGATTTCAACCAGTGCCATTCGCATTTCAAGCAGCGGGTGGAGGAGGTGAAGCGCGGCATCTGGCAGGCCGGTGGCTTCCCCATCGAGGTCCCCGCCATCTCACTCAGCGAGCCGATCATGAAACCGAGCACCATGCTCTACCGCAACCTGCTTGCGATGGAGACCGAAGAGGTGCTGCGCGCCCACCCTGTGGATGGCGCGGTGCTGATGGGCGGCTGCGACAAGACCACGCCCGGCCTGCTGATGGGCGCGTTCAGCATGAACCTGCCATGCATCTTCGTTCCCGCCGGCCCGATGCTCAATGCGCGCTGGCGCGGCCATACGCTGGGCAGCGGCAGCGACAACTGGAAGTTCTGGGATGAAAAACGCGCCGGCAACATCACCGACGCGCAGTGGCAAAGCATGGAGGAATCGATCGCGCGCTCGCCCGGCCATTGCATGACAATGGGCACCGCCTCGACGATGACAAGCGCCGCCGAAGCGCTCGGCGTGACGCTGCCCGGCGCGGCGTCGATCCCGGCGCCGGACTCCAACCATTCCCGCATGGCGTCCGATTCCGGACGCCGCATCGTCGAGATGGTGTGGGAGGACATGCGTCCGAAAAGCTTCATCGACATGCGCTCGTTCGAGAACGCCGTGAGTGTCGTCATGGCGCTCGGCGGTTCGACCAACGCGGTGATTCACCTCATCGCCATGGCGCGTCGGCTGTCGATACCGCTCGACCTCGAAACCTTCGACCGTCTGTCCAGACGCACGCCGGTGATCGCCAATCTGCGGCCATCGGGAAAATTCCTGATGGAGGATTTTTATTATGCCGGCGGCCTGCGGGCGCTGATCCGCAACATGCTGAGCCTGCTGCATGCCGACAGCATGACCGCCAACGGCCGCACGCTGGCGGACAATGTCGCCGATGCCGATTGTTTCGACACGGATGTGATCCGGCCGCTCGACAAGCCGATCCTCGCGGAGGGCGGACTGGTCGTGCTCAAGGGCACGCTGGCGCCGCAGGGCGCCGTGATCAAGCCGGCGGCGGCGACTCCGGCGCTGATGAAGCACCGCGGCCGGGCGGTCACCTTTTCCGACCGCGACGACCTGGCGAAGCGCATCGACGATCCGGATCTGGATATCAATGAAGACGACGTGATCGTGCTCAAGGGCGCGGGACCGGTCGGCGCGCCGGGCATGCCGGAATGGGGCGCGCTGCCTGTCCCGAAGAAACTGCTAGTCAAGGGCGTGCGCGACATGCTGCGCATTTCCGATGCGCGCATGAGCGGCACCAGCTTCGGCGCCTGCGTGCTGCATGTGTCGCCGGAATCCGCGCGCGGCGGGCCGCTCGCTTTGGTCAAGGACGGCGACATCATCGAGATCGACGTGGCCGAGCGACGCCTCGACCTGCTTGTACCCGAGGAGGAAATGGCGCGCCGCCGCGCCTCCTGGCGGGAGCCGCCGCCCTATTATTCGCGCGGCTACGGTGCGATGTTCGCCAAACATGTGACCTCGGCGGACCAGGGCTGCGACTTCGATTTCCTCGAGCCGGCGGGCGAGACGCCCGAACCCAAGATTTATTGATCCATTCGACACCGGGATAGTGCCCATGCCGACCGAAGCCGACACGGAAATCATCGACCGCCTGAAACGCTGCGGCGCCGCGACCCTGTCAACGATCATGACCAAGCGGGGGCTGAACCACGTCTTCATGACCGGCGTCGCACCGCTGCCGGGCTCGAAGCCGCGCATGGTCGGCCGCGCCTTTACCATGCGCTCCGTCGCCATGCGCGAGGACAAGCTGGCCGAGGACAAGGCGATGAACCCGCGCCTCAACATGCAGCGGCGCGCCACCGAGGAATGCGGCGTCGGCGAAGTGCTGGTGATCGACTGCCGGGGTGACGCCAACGGTGCCAGCGGCGGCATGATGCTGTTCGAGCGGATGCGGCTGCGCGGCTGCGCCGGCGTTGTCTCGGACGGCGGCGTCCGCGACGCCTGGGAGATCGCCGAGACCGGATTTCCCGTCTATGCCAAGGCCGTCTGTCCGCCCAACAGCACGCTTGCCCATCGCTTCATCGAACTCAACGTGCCCGTCAGTTGCGGCGGCGTCGCTGTCTATCCCGGCGACTTAATCGCCGGCGACCCGGACGGCGTGATGGTCGTGCCGCAGGAGATCGCCGACCAAGTCTCGCACGAGGCGCTGGCCCACGAGGAGCAGGAAGAATTCATCCTGCGTCGCATCCGCGCCGGCGCGCCGATCTACGGCACTTACCCGCTCGAGGGTGAGGGACTGGTGGAATATGAAGCCGAGCGCGCGGCGCGCCGCAAAGGTTGATTGGCAATGTCGGTGCAGGCCAGCTTAGGTCGAAGGCCGATGGCGATGCAGGGAGGCAATCAGCCGTTGACGGTGACAAACCTGAATGGCGAGGCCGGTCCGGCGGTTGTTGCTCCGCTGCTTTCGGTGTGCGACCTGTCGATTCGCGCCGGAAGTCTCGAACTCGTGCGTGGCGTGAGCTTCGATCTCCAGCCCGGCACCATGACGGCGCTGGTCGGCGAATCCGGCAGCGGCAAGAGCCTGATGGCGCAGGCGATCCTCGGGCTGCTGGATCGCGAGGTCTATGCGGTGACCGGTTCCGATCTGCGGTTTCAGGGCAGCCGGCTCGGCTTCGACGGCAACCGCCTGCCCAAGGGCTTTCGCGGCCAACTGACCGGCTATGTGATGCAGGACCCATCGTCGGCGCTCGACCCGACCATGACGGTCGGACGGCAGATCGCGGAGATGTTCGTCGTGCATCGCGGCATGGACATGCGCTCGGCGCTGAAGGAGGCGGCGAGAATGCTCGACTTCGTGCGCATACCGAACGCCGCAAGCCGTATCGGCGACTACCCGCACCAGTTTTCCGGCGGCATGAAGCAGCGCGTGCTGATCGCCATGGCCGTGGCGCTGTCGCCCCGCCTGCTGATCGCCGACGAGCCGACGACGGCGCTGGACGTGACGGTGCAGGCCGAGATCCTTGCGCTGATCGAAGATTTGCGTGTCCAACTCGACATGGCCGTACTGATCATCACCCACGATTTCGGCGTCGTCTATCAATGCGCCGACCGCGTGATGGTGATGTATGCCGGCAAGCTGGTGGAAGGCGGCGAGACGCTGCAGATCACCGAGAACGGGCGTCATCCCTATACGCGCGGACTGATCGCCTCCATTCCCGATCTTGACGATCTCGACCGGCCGGTGGTGGCCATCCCCGGCCAGCCGCCACGCCCGGAATCAAGCTGGATCGACAGTTGCGCCTTTCATCCGCGCTGCGCCTGGAAGGCTGAGCGCTGTCTCGCCGAGGCGCCTGACATGGAGCAGCTCGACGGCGGCGACATCGTCCGCTGTTTCGAGTGGCCACGCGTCGTCGCGGATGCACGGCCATGACCGCCGCGCTGGAAATCGAGCGCTTGAATTTCGCCTATCCCTCCAGCGGGTTGATGTCTTCCGGCGGGGCCGCACTCAAGGCCTTAGACGACGTCAGCCTGTCGGTTGAGCCGGGGCGCGTGCTGGGCATCGTCGGCGAATCCGGCAGCGGCAAGACCACGCTGCTGCGCACCATCGTCGGCCTGAACCGGGGATATTCCGGCGCGATCCGCTACCGGGGCCAGATGGTCGACCATGCGGCCGGCAAAACGCGGCTGGCGCCGTTTCGCGCCGGCGTGCAGATGATCTTCCAGGACCCGGGCGGCAGCCTCAATCCGTTCCGGACGATCCGCCAGACGCTGATGGCGGCGCTCGCTCGCGTTCCTTCCGCCGTGCCGGACGCAACACGCCTCGGCGCGCTGCTGGATCAGGTCGGCATCAACGCATCGGCGCTCGACCGGCGGCCCTCCGAATTTTCCGGCGGCCAGTTGCAGCGGCTTGCCATCGCCAGGGCGCTGGCCTGCGACCCGACCGTGTTCCTCTGCGACGAGCCCACCTCGGCGCTCGACGTCTCCATCCAGGCGCAGATCCTGGACCTCTTCGCGAAGCTGAAGAATGAAGGCCGCGCCTTCGTCTTCGTCACCCACAATCTCGGCGTGCTCGGCCACATCGCCGATACGATCGCCGTGATGTTCCGCGGCCGCGTCGTCGAGGCCGGACCGGCGCGCCGGCTGATCGCCGAGCCGAAAGAGGCCTATACGGCTGCACTGATCGCAGCGTCGCCCCGCCTGAAACATCGCGGCGTGCTGCTCGACAATGCCCGCCGCCGACTAGCGCCGCAGGCTGCCGCTGCTGGGAGCGCATTATGATCGGCTATGTCGGCTCCCGCCTGTTCAACGCCGCCGCCACCCTGGTCGCGGCCGTGATCGCCACCTTCATCATGATCCGCATCGCGCCCGGTGACCCGGTTCTGGTCCTGCTCGGCGACTTGGCGACACCCGACCAGATTGCAGCGGCGCGGATCGAATACGGGCTCGACCGGCCGATCTACGAGCAGTTGCTGATCTATCTCGGCAAGGCGTTCACGCTGGATTTCGGCAATTCGATCATCCAGGGCCGGCCGGCCGTCGATATCGTGGCGCAGCGCATGCTGGCGACGCTGACGCTGGGCGCCGTCACCTTTGCGCTGGTCATCGCGGCGGCGCTGCCGCTCGGGCTGCTCGCGGCGCTTTACCGCGACCGCTGGTTCGACAAGGCGACCTCCAACACATCGCTGGTGGTGCTGGGCATTCCCGATTTCTGGCTCGGGCTGGTGTTCATCCTGGTGTTCGCCCGCTGGATACAGGTCCTGCCAAGCTCGGGATGGTCGTCGCCGAGTTCGATCGTGCTGCCGGCCGTCACCCTTGCATTGCCGCTGATCGCGGTGAACATGCGGCTGATGCGCAACGAGGCGATCGGCGTTTTGAACTCCAACATGGTCAAGATCCTGCGGGCCAAGGGCATGCCGACATCGCGCATCGTCAGCCACCACGTGCTGCGCAACGCGCTGCTGCCGGTGCTGACCGTCGGCGGCGTGCAGTTCGGGCATCTTCTCGGCGGCGCCGTGATCGTCGAGACGGTATTCGGCTGGCCGGGGCTCGGCAAGGAACTGATCGGCGCCATCGGATACCGCGACTATGCGGTGGTGCAGGCCTGCATCTTCATCATGACCTTCCTGGTGGTGGCTGTGAATTTCGCAGTCGATTTCGGCTACAGGCTGATCGATCCGCGTCTGAGGCGGGCCTGACCATGGCGGCGACGGCTTTTTCCTCGCGCGTGCCCGGCATGCGGCTGGCTTTTTCCGAAATGCTGGCGCTGGGTTTTGTCGCCCTGTTCTTCATGGTCGGGCTGGCCGGCCCCTATCTGGTCGATTTCAATCCGGCCGCCACCGATACCGCGATGCGGCTGAAGCCGCCGATGACCACGCTGGCCAACGGCACCATCGCCTGGTTCGGTACCGACGCGGTCGGACGCGATGTCGTGCGGCAGGTGATCTATGGTGCACGCGTGTCGCTTTTGGTCGGTTTCACCTCGGCGGCGTTGGCGGCGGCCTTCGGCGTCGTCATCGGCGTGTGGGCTGGTTGGGCCGGTCGGCGGACGGAACAGGTGCTGATGCGCATCGTCGACATCCAGCTTGCTTTCCCGTCGATCCTGATCGCGGTCTTCCTGGCCGCCTTCATCCAGTCCAGCCTGCTGTCGGTGATCGTCATCCTTGCCGTGACGCGCTGGGCGGTGGTCGCCCGCGTCGCCCGCGCCATCACCGCGCGGTCGCTGACCAAGAGCTACGTCGAGGCGGCGATCATCTCCGGTGAGAGCACCCTGAGGATCGTGCGCGACTGCATCCTGCCGAATCTCTGGATCCCGCTGCTCATCCTGATGTCGGCGGAACTCAGCCTGATCATCCTCGCCGAGGCGTCGCTCGGCTTCCTCGGCTTGGGCACGCCGATCGACGTGCCGTCCTGGGGGCGCATCATCTCTTCGGGCCGCAACTATCTGGCCAACGCCTGGTGGATTGCCACGTTGCCCGGGCTGGTCATCGTCGTCGTGGTGGTGTCTATCGGCGTGGCCGGCGAGGTGCTGCGCCGGCGGCTCGGCCGCGGCGCCGGCGCTGCCCTGTGAACGTGGAAACCCTTTGATGATCTACGACTTCTGTGTGGTCGGCGGCGGCATCGTCGGTCTGGCGACGGCGCTTGAACTGCTCCGCCAGAGGCCCGGCGCCAGCCTGCTGCTGCTCGAGAAGGAAGCGCGCGTCGGCCAGCACCAGACCGGCCACAACAGCGGCGTCATCCATGCCGGTATCTATTATGCCCCCGGTAGCCTGAAGGCGAAACTTAGCTTCGAGGGCCTGCGCGCCACCAAGGCGTTCTGCGACGAGCACGGCATCGTCTACGACACCTGCGGCAAGCTCATCGTCGCCACCAACGACGTCGAACTGCGCCGCACCGAAGCCCTTTTCGAGCGTGCCACCGCCAACGGTCTGAAACTGTCGCGCATCAGTTCGGGCGAGTTGCGGGAAATCGAGCCCAACATCACCGGCATCGGCGCCCTGCTCAGCCCGGAGACGGCGATCGTCAGCTATCGGCAAATCTGCGAGAAGATGGCCGATCTCCTGAGGGCGGCGGACACCGAAATCCGCCTCGGCAATGCCGTCACCGGGATCAAGGAGGAGGCGGACGCCGTGCGGATCGAAGCCGGCGGCGAGACCTGGTCGGCGCGAAAACTCATTTGTTGCGGCGGACTGCAGTCGGACCGGCTTGCTTGCATGGCCGGGGCGAAGGTCGACTTCCGCATCGTACCGTTCCGCGGCGAATATTTCGTGCTGCCACCGGCGCGAAATCAGATTGTCAAACACCTGATCTATCCCGCACCTGATCCCAACCTCCCCTTCCTGGGCATCCATCTGACACGCATGATCGACGGCAGCGTCACGGTCGGCCCGAACGCCGTGCTGGGGTTTTCGCGGGAAGGCTATCCGAGGCTTTCCTTCGATTTTCGCGACGCGCTCGACCTGCTGACCTTTCCGGGTTTCTGGAAGCTGGTGGCGAAGAACCGCCGACACGCCTTTGCCGAACTGAGGAATTCGTTGTGGAGAAGCGGTTATCTGGAGGAGTGCCGCAAATACTGCCCGAGCCTGACCCTCGATGATCTGCAGCCCTATCCGGCCGGCATCCGTGCGCAGGCGGTGACGCCGCGAGGCGAGGCGATCCACGATTTCCTGTTCGCCGAGACGAAAAGGACGCTGCATGTTTGCAATGCCCCATCACCGGCCGCGACCTCGGCGATCCCGATCGGCCGGATGATCGCCGCAAAACTGCTTGGCTGACCCGAGTTGGCTTGACAATGAAGTGCCGTGATCTGGCGCGCAGACGAAACGGTCGTGCATGCCGGCTCGATCTGTCGTGACCACGTGCAAAGCAAGGGTCAATCCCGTCGGTGTCGTTCTGTGCAGGAGCCTCAAGCTGCCCCTTGCCGTTTGAGAGCCCGGCTGCGGAAGGAAACCGTCATGACTGAGAGCAACTCCAATACGATTTTGCCACAAACCCATGACCATGTTCTAAGGCCTGTTGAGATTCAGGATTCCGTCTGAGGCTTGATCGTGATTCAAGCCTCGGATGGAACGATTCGTACTGACGGACGCCCAATGGGCGAGGATGGAACCGCATTGTCTGGGCAAGCCGACG
>NZ_JBIRCY010000050.1:0-52292 GCF_044326205.1 Mesorhizobium sp. IMUNJ 23232 | reverse complement strand
CCCCCGATCCGGTCGGATAGCCAAAAGCTGTTCGAACTTTACTCGACGTCGTCGAGCAGGCCGGATGGGCCTTTCTTCGACTTGTCGTCGTCGCTGGTCTTGGCCGGCGTGGAGCGGGAGCGGTTCGCCATGAAGCGGTCGAACTCGTCCTGGTCCTTGGCGCGGCGCAGTTCGCGCATGTAGTCGTCGAACTCCGTCAGCGTCTCGTCGAGCTTGCGGCGTTCTTCGGCGAGGCGCTCGAGTTCCTTCTCGCGCCAGTCGTCGAAGGCGACGTTGCCGGTGCGGCTGGGGCCATGGCCCCAGCGATGCGTCTTGTCGGCTCCGCGGCGGCAGCCGGCGAATATACCGTCCGTCGCACGGTTGACGTCGCGCTTGAAGCCTTCGAGCCGGTCGCCCCAGATGATGTAGGCGAGCATTGCAAATCCAAGCGGCCAGAACACCATGAAGCCGATGACCATCAGCGCGATGGTGGCTGGCGTCCAGGCCGGACGGATCAAGGCGGTCGTGTTCATCTTCTCCCGTTCCTTCGGTTGGGCAGCCGGGCCGGCTGCTCGGATTCGAAATGGTAAGGGGAGAACCCGGCTTCAAGACTTTTCCGCCTGAAACCGGACAAGAGCTTGAAAAATCTGTCGGAATTTTAACCGGTCGAGGAAAAGGACGACCAGTCCGGCGACCAGCCCCCAGAAGGCCGAGCCGACGCCGAACAGCGTCAGCCCCGACGCGGTGACGGCGAAAGTGACCGTCGCGGCGATGCGTTCCTTGTCGTCCTTGAGCGCTATCGCGAGCGCGTTGGCCAGCGCGCCGAGCAGGCCTAGTCCCGCCACCAGCATGATCAGCGAGGGCGGCAGAACTGCGAAAAGCGCGACCAGCGAGGCGCCGAACAGCGCGAAGACGACGTAGGCCAGCGCGTAGAACGGCCCTGTCTTCCAGCGCTCGGCAGGATCGGGATGCACGTCCGGCCCGGTGCAGATCGCCGCCGAGATGGCTGCCAGGTTGCTGGTCAACGCGTTGAAGGGAGCGGTCAGCACGGAGACCAGCCCGGTAACTGCGATCAGCGGACCCGGCTCCGGATCATAGCCGGCCGCCTTTAGCACGGCGAGGCCGGACAGGTTCTGCGAGGCCATGGTGACGAGATAGAGCGGCAGCGCCAGGCCGATGACCGATGTCAGCGTGAATTCCGGCATTGTAAGAACCAGCGTCGACATTTCCAGTGCCGGCATCGCGCCGATCCGGCCAAGCGCTACAGCCAGCGCCCCACCGCCGATCAGCACCGCCAGCACCGACAGTGCCGGATTGAACAGCCGGATGACGAAGAAGGCGGCGATCAGCGGCAGGATCAGCAGGGGATCGGTCGGAACGGTCTTTGCGGCGTTCATGACGAAGGTGACGACGATGCCCGCCAGCATGCCCGAGGCGACCGAGGCCGGGATTTTCGAGATCAATCTTGTCAGCGGCTTGAACAGGCCGGTGGCGACCAGCAGCACGCCGGCCACCAGGAAGGCCCCGACGGCTTCGTTGATGGAAAAACCGGTGCTGGCGCCGATAAGTGCTGCGCCCGGCGTCGACCACGCGGAAATCACCGGCATTTTTGTGCGCCACGACAGCCACGCCGTTTCCACCGCCATTGCGATGCACAGCGCCGTCACCATGCTGGCGGTCTGCGCTTGCGAGGCGCCGACGGCATCGCCCGCCGCGATGATCAGCGCCAGCGTGCCGCCGAAACCGACGACCGCCGCGACGAAGGCCGAAACCGGGATCGAAAGCCGCATGATGCACGGCCTATTCGGAAATCTGACGGATCATCGCGTCCACCGCGCCGAGGATCATCTCGATGTCCTTCGGACGCGATAGGCGATGGTCGCCGTCCGGCACCAGCGACAAAGTCACGTCGTCGGCGGGCAGCAGCCCGACCAGCTTCAGCGCATGCTGGTAGGGCACGTCGGGGTCGCGCATGCCCTGGATGACATGCACCGGGCAGAACGTGTCGAGCGGCCCGATCAGCACGCGGTTCTTGCGTCCGTCCTCGATCAGCGCGCGCGTAAAAATGCTGGGCTCGCCAGAATATTCGGAAGGCGTCTCGAAGAAACCCTTCTTGTCGAGATCCCGTTTCTGCGCTCTCGTCAGGTCCGGCTCGACCAAGTCGACGGTGAAGTCCGGCGCCGGCGCGATCAGCACCATGCCGCCGACACGCGCGCTTTCGCCGGCCTTCGCCAGTTCCTGCACAAGGCGCAGCGCGATCCACGCGCCCATGGAAGAACCGACCAGGACCTGCGGCCCCTCTGTGAAGGCGCGGAAGACGGCGAGGCTCTGCGCCAGCCAGGCCGAGATCGTCCCGTCGGCGAAGGCGCCACCGGATTCGCCATGGCCGGAATAATCGTGGCGCAGATAGGCGTGCCCGGTCCTTTCCGCCCAGCCGTCCAGCGCCGCCGCTTTTGTACCCAGCATGTCGGAGCGGTATCCGCCGAGCCACACGGCGCCCGGCTGGCGGCCGGTGCGGCGGCGGAAAGCGATACTTACGCCGTCGACGTCGAGATGATCGGGAGGGTTTTTGTCCATGGCGCTCAAAGACCTTCGGGGGAGACGGCTTCTCGCACAGTCGCAAGCGTGCGCAAAGGGCCAGTTTCCCGCCAAGGTTGGTTCGCGGACTGGTGATTTATTTGTTTCCCCGTGCTATTGACTCGCGCCCCGGCCCACCGACATAGGGCCGCCAGGCAGAAAACAGGTTCAACGGTTCAAGGAGACCACGACCATTCGCAGACCATTCAAGGCAGGCGCGCCCGTCAAGGAGGGGCCCCGCTCCAACAGGGATATCCGCGTTCCGCGGGTCCAGCTCATAGACACGGAAGGCAAGAACCACGGCGACGTCTCCATCACCGACGCGCTGCAGATGGCCGAGGAGGCCGGGCTCGATCTCGTCGAGATATCGCCCAATGCCGTTCCCCCCGTCGTCAAGATTCTCGATCTCGGCAAGCTGAAATACGCCAACCAGAAGAAGGCCGCCGAGGCGCGCAAGCACCAGAAGGTCATCGAGATCAAGGAGATCAAGATGCGCCCCAACATCGACAGCCATGACTACGAGACCAAGATGAAGGCGGTGCGCCGCTTCTTCGAGGAAGGCGACAAGGTCAAGCTGACGCTGCGCTTCCGCGGCCGCGAGATGGCGCATATGGAGCTGGGCATGCAGCTCCTGAATAAGGTCCGCGAGGAAACCGCGACGATCGCCAAGGTCGAGGCTGAGCCGAAGCTGGAAGGCCGGCAGATGATGATGGTGCTCGCCCCGAAATAGCCAAGATGCCGACAGAGCGTGCCGCCCGTTTCGGAAGCTCTGGCATCGAGGATTGCATGGAAACTGATCGCAAGGCCGCGATGGCTCGCTACCAGGCATCGCGGCGTTTAGTTTTGGCGGTTGTGATCGGCCTTCTTTGCCTGCTGCTTGTGTTCAGCGGCTCGCCGCACAGCGAACTCACGCATGAACGCATAGAAGCGCATGGGCTGGCGCTCATTCTGATCGGCATTGGCGGCCGGCTGTGGTCGATCCTTTATATCGGCGGTCGCAAATCCGCCGAGATCGTGGCCACCGGTCCCTACTCGGTCGTCCGCAATCCGCTCTATTTCTTCTCGACGATCGCGGCGGCGGGCGTCGGCACGCAGACCGGAAGCATCACGGTTGCGGCGGCGGCCGCCGTACTCTGCGCCACTGCTTTCTACATTGTGGCGATGCGCGAGGAAGCGCACCTGAAAGCGCTGTTCGGTGCGCCCTACGAAGCCTATCTCCAGCGAGTGCCGCGCTTCGTTCCCAACCCATGGCTGTTCACGGATCAGACCGAAGTCACGTTCAGCTCGCGTGTCTTCAATCACACGCTGCGCGACGGCCTTGTGTTTCTGATCTCGATCCCATGCTTCGAACTGATCGAGTCGGGCCAGGAAGCCGGGCTCATACCGATACTGTTCTACCTTTATTGAAAACGGCCCCCGAGCACGCTGCGGCAGCCGGCTCTTGTGGATTTGCCGGTTCGGACAAAGGGCCAGTGCGTGACGTGAGTGGCGGCGGCACAGGGCGCGTCTGAGCGCGCTTGCCCCACCGTGTTGAACTCCAAACTACAACCCGGTGGGATAAATCCACGCATAGGCGAAATGATAGGCGTCGCCGTCGCGCCCGTAGTGATAGGGCAGCGCAGCGTCCTTCGCTTCGGGCCTGACGCCGCGCAGTTCCGGCCTGGCCTCGAGCCAGGCGGCCATATCGCTGGGCAATTTCGGATCCGGCTTGCCCTTGTTGCGCCAGATGACCAGAGCCGGATGGGCCGCGTCAAATACATAAGGCTGCTCAAGGCTCTCGTAGCCGGGGACCATGACCGGAATGTCGGCCGGCGCATGCAGGCGCAGATTACCGGCCATCTGCTGGTCGTCCGCGAGGATGACCGAGGGCCGGTCCTTGCCGGAAGCCAATATCGCCGTGATCGCCGGGCCGTAAGGCACGTTCTGTTTGCTGTATCGTCCCATCGCGCCGAGGATCGGCGTCCGCGCAAACAGCACGAGTGGGATGATCACCATGATGGAAAGCACGATCGCGCCGAACCGCTGCGGCGCGCCGGCAAGCGGTTCCCCCGAAGCTTCGATCTTCGCAGAGAGATAGATCGGCAGCAGGAAGAACATCGGAACGAGCCAGCGGTCCTTGAAGTTGTCGGCGCCGCCGACCACGACAAGCAACAGAAGCACGACGGCGAAGATCAGGAACATCCGCCCGATCAGCCGCGTCCACTGGTTCTGCGCTTTCCATGCGTTCAGCAAAGTCCGGCCGAAGGCGACGGCGAAGAACAGTAAAGTCGGCAGCGTAAAGGCAGCGATCGCCCCGGCCAGCGACAGCAAACCCTCGCCGATCATCTCGATCCGGCTTCCGTGGGCGTCATCCGTCATTTTGCCGATGCTGCCGCTCGTCGCCTCGCCGACATGGTCGATGAACCATAGCGCGTGCGGCGCCACGACTGCTGTCGCCAAGAGTGCCGTCAGCAGCACGCGCGGGTCGAACAGCCGTGCTCTGAACGCGCGGTCAGGTAATGCGGCAATGACTGCAGCAAGCGGAAGCATGACGAAATTGTATTTCGAGATCACGCCGATGCCGATGGCGATGCCGGTCAGCGCGTAATTCAAGATATTCGGCCGCTGTAGCGACCGGATGAAGAAATGGATGAACATGCAAGCGGCAAACAGCACCGCAACGGTATGCGTCAGGTCGCGCTGCGCCTCGAAGCCGATCTGCGGAATGGTGATCAGCCCGAGCGTGGCGATGACGGCCAGCACTCGGTCGCGGATGACGAGACTGGCCGTCAGCCCGAACAGCAGGTAGCAGCCGAACAGCATCAGGTTCTTCAGTGCCGACACTGCCAGCACGGTGCTGCCGAGCAATTGCACCACGCCATATTGCAGCCAGTTGTAGAAAGGCGGCTGGGTGTCGTAGCCGATGGCGAACCACTGCGCGAGGAAGAGCTGCTGGCCTTCGTCGAGTTCCAGCGAGGCCGGCGCGAGCAGGCGCAGGACGATGTTCAGGACGAAATACGCAGCAAGCAGCAGGTAGACCGCGCCGCCGCTACGCGCCAGCCGCTTGATCACCTCAACTGTCCCGGCTGTAGCTGTTGCGGACGACGTAGCTGATAGTATTGCCCTGAGGCCGGGCGAGCATTTCGGCGACGATGCCGGTGGTTATCATCTGCACCGACGCCACGAACAGCATCACCGCGATCGTCAGCATCGGCCGTGTGCCGATGTCTTCGCCGAGAAAAAATTTCACCACGAACAGATAGAGGAAGAGCAGCCCGCTGATCCCGCCGAAGATCAGCCCGATCGTACCGAAGAAATGGCCCGGCCGGTGGCGGAAGCTCATGAAGAACAGCACCGAAAGCAGGTCCAGCACCACCCGGAAGGTCCGCGAGATACCGTATTTGGATTGGCCGAACTGCCGCGCATGGTGGCTGACCACCATTTCGTCGATGCGCGATGTCGGCGCCACGCTGGCGATCCAGGCTGGGATGAAACGATGCATGCCGCCCATGATGCGGACCTGCTTGACGACCTTGGTGCGATAAAGCTTCAGCCCGCAGCCATAGTCGTGGACCTTCACGCCGGTGACCTTGCGGATCAGCCTGTTGGCGATCCAGGACGGGACCAGCCGCAGCATCAGCCCGTCCTGCCGGCTCTTGCGCCAGCCGCAGACGAGATCGAGCTGGCGCTCTTCGAGCATCGTGATCATCTTCGGAATGTCGTAGGGGTCGTTCTGCAGGTCGCCGTCGAGCGTCGCCAGCAGTCGGCCGCGCGCCGCGTCGATGCCGGCCTGCAAGCCCGCCGCCTGGCCGAAATTGCGCTGCAGTTCGATGATCCGGAGATCGAGCCCTTCACGGCCGAATTCCTTGCGTGCATTGACAAGCGTGCCGTCCGTCGAGCCATCATCGACGATGATGAGTTCCCACGGCTTACCGAAGTCCTTGAGGGCGCCGCAGATTCGCTCGACCAGCGGCCCGACACTTTCCTCCTCGTTGCGAACCGGGATAAGGACCGAAAGTTCTATGCCGCTTTCGGCCTCGTCGACTGAAAGTGGCAATGATTGGGATTGCAGCACGATGTCTCCCCGGAAAGCCCGGCTTTGGGCCGCCCTGTTACAGCAGCGGCCGATGTTAGACAATCACGGGCAAGGGCGGCGGCATGGCTGAGGGCGTTACCCGGCGGAACTGGTTCGTGAAGAACAGGATCGTATTGCTCGCCGTGGCGGTGATCCTTCTCTACGCGCTCTTCGTGCAGTGGGTGTGGGGCTGGCCATCCATCCTCGCCGCCTGGCGCGAGGTCGGCATCGGCACGATCCTTCTGGCGCTCGCCCTGCTGGTGGCGACCTATTTCGTGCGTGCCCACCGCATCCACGACTATTTCCCGCGCGAAACGTCCGGCCGGTTTGTCTGGTTGCTGCGGGTGACGCAGGTCCACAATATCCTGAATATCATGCTGCCTTTCCGCGCGGGCGAGACCAGCTTTCCGCTGTTGATGCGCTCCGAATTCGGCGTGCCGCTGGCCCACGGTACATCGGCTCTGTTGGTGCTGAGGCTGCTTGACCTGCACGCGCTGCTGGCGGCGGCCGGCGTGGGCCTTGTCGCGGGAACCGGCTACGAATTATGGGCCTGCGGTCTCTGGCTCCTGTTCCTGGTGTCGCCGCTTCTTGTCTTCCCGTTCCGCGATCCGGTGCTGGGCTTTGCGCGGCGAAAACTTCCGGCAAAATTCTCCGGTCTGGTCGACCGGATCGCCGACGGCATCCCGCAAAACCTCGCGGCGTTCATCCGCGCCTGGGTGCTGACCGTGGTGAACTGGGGCGTCAAGGTGCTGGTGCTTGCCTGGGTGCTGGCGCTGATGGGCGTCGGCCCGCTTGCCGCCTGCTTCGGCGGCGCGCTCGGCGGCGAACTTTCTTCCGTGCTGCCGGTGCATGCGCCGGGCGGCGTCGGCACCTATCCGGCTGGCATCGCCACGGGAGCGGCCGCCTTCGGCGCCGGCAAACAGACCATGGACCTCGCCGTTCTCGCCAAGGCGAGCATCAACACCCATCTGCTGACGATCGTTTCCGCGCTTGCCGGAACCGCCGTATCGCTGATCCTGCCGATGCTGACAGGAGCAAGGCGCGGCCGTATACATGGCGCCGAATAACGGAAAAAGGATTCAATCCAGCCCGTTGCACTTTTCCAGACTCGCCGCTATAAGGCCGCGTTCTGAAAAAACCGCCCGGCAGGGCATGCCGTGGCGGTTTCATTTGCTTTCCGGGCTTTGGTCGGCTCCGGAAACAACAACAGGGGCGATTGAAGCCCCGCATAGGAGTAGCAAAATGCCCAAGATGAAGACCAAATCGGCCGCCAAGAAGCGGTTCAAGATCACCGGCACCGGCAAGGTGCTGGCCGCTGCCGCCGGCAAGCGGCATGGCATGATCAAGCGTTCCAACAAGTTCATCCGCGACGCGCGCGGCACGATGGTTCTGTTCAAGGCCGACGGCGAGAAGGTCGTGAAGAACTTTCTGCCCAATGGCGGCGGACTCTGAGCCCGGAACGAATAAGGAGATCATGACATGGCACGCGTAAAGAGAGGCGTCACCGCCCACGCCAAGCACAAGAAGGTCCTGGACGCCGCTAAAGGTTTCTACGGCCGCCGCAAGAACACCATTCGCATCGCCAAGCAGGCGGTCGAAAAGTCGATGCAGTACGCCTATCGCGACCGCAAGGTGCGCAAGCGTAACTTCCGCGCTTTGTGGATCCAGCGCATCAACGCGGCGGTGCACGAGCACGGCCTGACCTATGGCCGCTTCATCGACGGCCTCAACAAGGCCGGCATCGAGATCGACCGCAAGGTGCTGTCCGACATGGCGATCCACGAGCCGCAGGCTTTCGCCGCACTCGTCGGCAAGGCCAAGGTCGCGCTCGAATACCTGAAGAACACCACCCCGAACGCTTTTGAGAGCGCTGTAGCCTAACCAGCGCCTTCCCAAGCTTTCGAAATTCTGATTTGGGAAACCCGCGCTGGCAGGGCTGGCGCGGGTTTTTCTTATGCCCGGCTTTCACTTCCAACGTGAAAATCAACTTTGAACCGTGAGTTTGACCGTGAACGTCGCAGCTTCGAACATTGAAACGCTGGAAAGCGCCCTGCTGGCCGACATCGCCGCGGCATCCGACGAGCAGGCGATCGAAGCCGTGCGCGTCGCAGCCCTCGGCAAGAAGGGCTCGATCTCCGAGCGCATGAAGACGCTCGGCGCCATGAGCCCGGAGGAGCGCCAGTCGATGGGGCCGGCGCTCAACGGCCTCAAGAACCGCGTCACCGACGCGCTCGCCGCCCGCAAGGCCGAACTGAAGGACGTGGCGATTGCCGCGCGCCTCGCCGCCGAAAAGGTCGACGTGACGCTCCCTGTTCGCCAGTCACCGGCCGAGCGCGGCCGCATCCATCCGATCAGCCAGGTCATAGACGAGATCACCGCGATCTTCGCCGACATGGGCTTTTCGGTCGCCGAAGGCCCGGACATCGAGACCGATCACTACAATTTCACGGCGCTCAACTTCCCGGTCGGCCATCCGGCCCGCGAGATGCACGACACTTTCTTCCTGCCGCCGGATGCCACCGGCGAGCGAAAGGTGCTGCGCACCCACACCTCGCCCGTGCAGATCCGCACCATGGAAGCGCAAAAGCCGCCGATCCGCATCGTCATACCGGGAAAAACCTACCGGCAGGATTCGGACGCCACCCATTCGCCGATGTTCCATCAGGTCGAGGGGCTAGTGATCGACAAGACGGCGAACGTCGCCAACATGAAATGGGTGCTGGAAGAGTTCTGCAAAGCCTTCTTCGAGGTTCCGCAGGTCAAGATGCGCTTCCGGCCGAGCTTCTTCCCGTTCACCGAGCCGTCGCTGGAAGTCGACATCCAGTGCGACCGCTCGCGGCCGGGCGAAGTGCGCTTCGGCGAGGGCAGTGACTGGATGGAAATTTTGGGCTGCGGCATGGTGCATCCCAACGTGCTGCGCCATGGCGGGCTCGACCCTGACGAATACCAGGGTTTCGCCTGGGGCATGGGCATCGACCGCATCGCCATGCTGAAATACGGCATGCCGGACCTGCGCGCCTTCTTCGACGCCGACGTGCGCTGGCTGCAGCACTACGGTTTCCGCCCGCTCGACCTGCCGACGCTGTTCGGAGGGCTGAGCAGCTAGGCGATGCCGACCGTCCTTCGCAAATACGGCATCCGGTTCCATTTCTATGGTTCCGACATGCGGGAGCCTCCGCATATTCATGCGGAAGGGCAGGGCGGTAAAGCGAAGATCTGGCTGGAGCCGGTCCGGTTCGCCGAACATCAAGGCTTCAAGGCGTCCGACCTGAAGCGTATTATCGAAGTGTCGAACGAACACAGGGATGAATTTCTGGAGGCATGGAATGAGTTCTTCAGAGACATATTCGGAGAGTGATCGGCCGATCGAGGCGTGGTGCGATCCCACGCATTTGCACGTCCGCCTTGCCGACGGCCGGGAAGTGGTGACGCCCCTGTGGTGGTATCCGCGACTGGCGTCCGCGTCACCGGGCCAGCGCAACAACGTTTGCATGATGCTTGACGGTGTTCATTGGCCGGATGTCGACGAGGACCTCTCGGTTCGCGGAATGCTGTCCGGCTGGAAATATCCGAAGGCAGTCAAGCCTGCTGTGGCGGCGGAATAGCAGGCGGGCACCGGGGAGAACAATGTCCGAGGTCGCCCATCACACCGGCGGATGCCGCTGCGGCGCGGTGCGCTTCGAGGCGACCGCCACGCCGCACCACGTCAGCTATTGCCATTGCGACGACTGCCGGCGGGCTACGGGCGCCCCGGTCGCGGCCTATGTCGGCTTCATGGCCGATGAAGTCACGCTGCGCGGCGATTCGCTCGCCCGTTTCGACAACGGCCCGGTGACCCGCAGTTTCTGCTCGGTCTGCGGTTCGCCCATCGCCTATACGGACGCCCGCATCGGCGACCGCATCTATTTCATGCTCGGCGCGATGGACCAGCCCGCGCTGTACAAGCCCACCCACCATTCCTACGTGCGCTCGCAACTGCCCTTCGTCCATATGCCGGACAGCCTGCCGCGCCACGTAAAGACAAGCGTACCCAGACCCGACGGAACCGACGCATGAAACTCACCCTTTCCTGGCTCAAGGAACACCTCGAGACCGACGCCTCGCTCGATGAGATCGTCGAGCGGCTGACCTCGATCGGGCTCGAAGTCGAGTCGGTCGACGACAAGGCCGCGCTAAAACCCTTCGTCATCGCAAAAGTGCTCACGGCGGAAAAACATCCCGACGCCGACAAGCTGCGCGTGCTGATGGTCGACACCGGCGACGGCAAGCCGCCCGTGCAGGTTGTCTGCGGCGCGCCCAACGCGCGGGCCGGCCTGGTCGGCGCCTTCGCCGCGCCGGGCGCCTACATCCCCGGCACCGGCATTACGCTCGGCGTCGGCAAGATCAGGGGCGTCGAGAGCCGCGGCATGATGTGCTCGGAACGCGAGCTTGAGCTTTCCGACGCGCATGACGGCATCATCGAGCTTCCCGCCGACGCGCCGGTCGGAACACCCTACGCGCATTGGGCGAAGCTCGACGACCCGGTCATCGAGATCAACCTGACGCCCAACCATCCCGACGCCACCGGCGTGCACGGCATCGCCCGCGACCTCGCCGCCAGCGGCCTTGGCCGGTTGAAGGCCGCCCCGGTCGAGCCCATTGCCGGCGAGGGCGACTGCCCGGTGAAGCTGACGATCGAGACGCCGGAGCTGTGCCCCGGCTTCGCGTTGCGCCTCGTTCGTGGCGTGAAAAACGGCCCATCGCCGAAATGGCTGCAGCAGCGGCTCATCGCCATCGGCCTGCGCCCCATCAACGCGCTGGTCGACATCACCAACTACATCACCTTCGACCGCGGCCGGCCGCTGCATGTGTTCGACGCGAAGAAGGTCGCCGGCAATCTCGTCGTGCGCCGCGCGGCCGAGGGCGAGATGGTGCTGGCCCTGGACGGGCGGCCCTACACGCTCACCCCCGACATGTGCGTCATCGCCGACGACGACGGCGTGGAATCCATCGCCGGCATCATGGGTGGCGAGCATTCCGGATGCGACGAAAACACCACCGACGTGCTGATCGAATCGGCACTCTGGGCGCCGCTGAACATCGCGCGCACAGGCCGCACGCTGGGCATCATCACCGATGCCCGCTACCGCTTCGAGCGCGGCGTCGATCCGGAATTCATGGTCCCCGGCCTCGAACTGGCGACGCAGATGGTGCTCGACCTCTGCGGCGGCGTGCCGACCCGCACGGAGGTCGTCGGCTACGCCGGCCACACGCCGAAAATCGTCTCCTTCCCGGTCTCGGAGGTGAAGCGCCTGACCGGACTCGATGTCCCGAAAGCTGAAAGCCTCGACATCCTGACCCGCCTCGGCTTCGAGCCCAAGGGAGACGGCGACGTCGTCGACGTGATCGTCCCCTCCTGGCGGCCGGATGTCGACGGCAAGGCCGACCTGGTCGAGGAGGTGATGCGCATCCATGGCGTCGACGAAATCGCGCCGCAGCCCATGGCTAACCACGAGGCCGTGAACGGAAAAATCCTGACGACGCTGCAGATCCGCAGCCGCGCTGCCAAACGCGCGCTCGCCGTGCGCGGCATGATGGAGGCCGTCACCTGGTCGTTCATCCCACAAAAGCACGCCGAGGTTTTTGGTGGCGGCAAGCCGGAGCTGAAACTGGTGAACCCGATCGCAGCCGACATGTCGGACATGCGGCCCTCGCTTCTGCCCGGCCTGATCGCCGCCGCCCAGCGCAACGCCGACCGGGGTTTTGGCGACGTCGCCCTGTTCGAAGTGTCGGGCACCTATGAGGGCGACACTCCGTCGGACCAGCGTCGTATTGCTGCCGGCGTCCGGCGCGGCACGGCGAAGCTGGACGGCGCGGGCCGTCACTGGGCCGGCAACGCGCAGCCGGTCGGTGTGTTCGACGCCAAGGCCGACGCCATCGCGGCGTTGGAAGCGTGCGGCGCGCCGGTGGACAAGCTGCAGGTCGAGGCCGGCGGCCCGGCCTGGTACCACCCCGGCCGCTCGGGGGTGATAAAACTCGGGCCGAAGACCGTGCTCGGCACCTTCGGCGAGTTCCATCCGAAAACGCTGGAAACGCTCGACGTATCCGGCCCGCTCTGCGGCTTCGAGGTGTTCGTCGACGCCATCCCCGAGCCGAAGGCCAAGCCGACCCGCACAAAACCCAAGCTGGAACTGTCCGCCTTCCAGGCGGTGAAGCGCGACTTCGCCTTCGTCGTCGATCGCGGCGTCGAGGCCGGTGCGATCGTGCGGGCCGCCACCGGCGCCGACAAAAAACTGATCGCCGGCGTCTCGGTCTTCGACATTTTCGAGGGCGCGTCGCTGGGCGAGGGCAAGAAATCCGTGGCGATCGAAGTTGCCATCCAGCCGGCCGAGCGCACGCTCACCGACGAGGATTTCGAGGCGCTGGCCGGGCGGATCGTCGAGAATGTCAGGAAGCAGACAGGTGGGGTACTGAGGGGGTGATCCGCCGCGATGGTGGAGAGCGGGGTTCTCCGCCAGTCCGCGCCGGCTGTCCGAATAGTCAGTATACCGGTCGGCGCATGGGTGACTCACGGCAATGGAAAAACTCGCCACGAAATGGCTTGCCACGCATATCGGCACGATCGACGGATTCCTTGACAACCGGGAATGCGCCGAATTGATCGCCGATAGCGAGCGGCGCGGTTTTGAGGAAGCCACTGTCAGCAATGGCGGCAGGGCGTCGGTGGAAAAATATCTGCGCGACAACGATCGCGTGATCTTCGACGACGAAGACCTTGCCGACCTGTTTTTCGCCCGCGCCAAGCCGCTCCTCTATGCGCGGTTTGGCGACTGGCGGATCTCCGGTTTGAACGAGCGGTTCCGTTTCTATCGCTACGGTCCTGGCCAGAAATTCGACTGGCACAATGACGGCTATTTCGAGCGTCCGAACGGCGAGCGCAGCCAGTTCACCTTCATGATCTACCTCTCGGATGGTTTCGAGGGCGGCGGCACGTCGTTTCGCGGTGAGATACCGGGCTATTCCGGCTTCCGCCTCGACGTGAAGCCAAGCAAGGGAATGGCGCTGGCCTTCTATCATCCGCTCGAGCATCGCGGCGACGAGGTGGTATTGGGCCGCAAATACGTTCTGCGGACGGACGTCATGTACCGGCGCAGTTGACCAGAAACGGGTGTCCTGCAGATGGGAATCGGTGCGCATTGGCGCCCCGATTCCCTGCATCCCCAAGCCAGAATCAACCGTTAACCAGCGCCAGCGCCGCTTCGGTGTAGCGCTTGCCCGCGACCTTGTGCGGTGACGCGACTTCGCCGATGGCGGCGAGTTCGGCGGCAGTCAGCGAAATCGTCGCGGCTTCGGTGTTCTGTTCGAGATGTTGGATCTTCCGCGCACCGGGGATCGGTACGATGGAGTCGCCCTGATGCAGCACCCAGGCCAGCGCCAGTTGGGCCGAGGTCACGCCTTTTTCTTCCGCCATTTGCCCGAGTTTCTCGACGATAGCCGCGTTCGCTGTCATGTTGTCGGCCTGGAAGCGGGGCAGGGTCCGTCGCCAGTCGTCGGGGCCAAGTTCCTCCGGCTTGCGGATGGCGCCGGCCAGAAGGCCGCGCCCGAGCGGGCTGTAGGGTACGAAGCCGATGCCGAGCTCGCGCAGCACGGGCAGGACGTCCGTCTCGGGGTCGCGGGTCCACAGCGAATATTCGCTCTGCACAGCGGCGATCGGATGTACGGCGTGGGCGCGCCGGATTGTCGCTGCGCTCGCTTCCGACAGGCCGAGCGCCTTGGCCTTGCCCTCGCGCACGAGATCGGCCATGGCGCCGACCGTGTCTTCTATCGGCACGGTAGGGTCGACGCGGTGCTGGTAGAACAGGTCGATTGCCTCGATTCCGAGCCGCTTCAGGGAAGCTTCGGCGACCGCCTTCACGTGTTCCGGCCGGCTGTCGAGACCGGTCATGCGTTCGATGCCCTTGCCCTGGTCGGAGATCTTGAAGCCGAACTTCGTGGCGATGACCACGCGGTCGCGGACCGGCCGCAGTGCCTTGCCAACCAGCACCTCATTGTCGAACGGTCCGTAGATCTCCGCGGTATCGAAGAAGGTGACGCCGAGGTCGACGGCATGGTGAAGGGTGCGGATGGCGTCGGTCTCATCCTGCCCGCCATAGGCGAAGCTCATGCCCATGCAGCCGAGGCCGACCGGAAACACATCGATTTCGGGTCCAAGTTTGCGGTTTTGCATCAATCGCTCCTCTGTTCTCGCGATGGAGCGAAGGTAGTGGTCTTCCGCTTGTTCGATAATGCGCTTGGAATGCACGGGCCGTTCCATAAAATAGATCAATGAAAAGGAACCATTTGCCGCAGCTCGCCGTCCTCGCCGCCGTCGCGCAGGCTGGCAGCTTTCGCGGTGCGGCCAGGGAACTCGGCATCGCACCGTCGGCGATAAGCCACGCGATTTCGAGTCTGGAGGAGGGGCTTGGGATCAGGCTGCTTGCCCGCAGCACGCGCAGCGTTGCGCCGACGGAAGCGGGCGCGCAATTGCTGGAACGGCTGCGCCCGGCCCTGTCCGAAATCGATCTGGCGCTGGAATCCGCCATCGAGTCCCGGGAAGCGCCGGCGGGAAACCTGCGGCTGACCGTGCCGCGAACGGCGGCACAACTGACGCTTGCGCCGCGGCTTGGAGCTTTCGCCACGGCCTATCCCGATATCGTGCTGGAGATTGTCGTCGACGACCGGTTCACCGACGTCGTGGAGGGCGGGTTCGATGCCGGTGTCAGGCTCGGCGAGAGCCTGCAGAACGACATGATCGCGGTGCGGATCGGGCCGCCGATGCGCGGCGCCGTCGTGGCCGCGCCTTCCTACTTCAAGACCAGGCAGCGGCCCGTTCATCCGCAAGAACTTGGCGAACATCGCTGCGTTCGCTTCCGCTTTTCGAGCGGCGTGCTCTATCGATGGGAATTCGAGAAGGACGGCAAGGAACTCGAGATCGCCGTCAACGGGCCGTTGATCGTTGGTGAGGACCGATTGATCGTTGAGGCCGCGCTGAACGGCGCCGGCGTCGCCTTTGTCTTCGAGGACTATGTCGCTGAGGCGATTGCCGATGGCGCGCTGGTGCGCGTTTTGGAAGACTGGTGTCCGTCCTTCGACGGCTTTTATGTCTACTATCCGAGCAGACGCCACATGCGGCCCGCATTGCGAGCCTTCGTCGATTTCTTCCGCTACAGTGGCGCGCCGCCTGGCTAGCCGCTTTGCGGCTTGATGCTATGATCCGTTGCAGCGTCTGAGTGCAAAGGCGCAATCCGGTCCATTGAAGGAGTATCGTATGCTCTCCGCCGTCCGCACCACCCGCCTGCCCTCCGGCGTCGACGTGCCGGTGCTCGGCCTCGGCACCTGGAAGATGGGCGAGGACCGGCGCAAGCACGCCGATGAGGTGGCGGCCCTCAAACTCGGGCTCGATCTTGGCATGACGCTGATCGACACAGCCGAGATGTATGCTTCGGGCGGCTCGGAAGAGGTGGTGCGAGAGGCGATCGCCGGCCGCCGCGACGAGGTTTTCCTGGTCAGCAAGGTGCTGCCCTCCAATGCCTCGCGCGCCGGCACGATGCGCGCCTGCGAGGCCAGCTTGAAACGTCTCGGCACCGACAGGCTCGACCTCTATCTGCTGCACTGGCGCGGCGGCGTGCCGCTTTCCGAGACGGTCGGGGTCTTGGAGGATTTGAAGGCG
The DNA here is from genome assembly GCF_044326205.1 of Mesorhizobium sp. IMUNJ 23232. Lineage (NCBI taxonomy): Bacteria > Pseudomonadati > Pseudomonadota > Alphaproteobacteria > Hyphomicrobiales > Phyllobacteriaceae > Mesorhizobium > Mesorhizobium sp. IMUNJ 23232. The sequence continues at coordinate 35,994 of NZ_JBIRCY010000050.1, read as the reverse complement.
GCCGGAAAGATCCTGCATTGGGGCGTCAGCAACTTCGACACCGAGGATATGGAGGAACTGGCGGATACCGACGGCTCGGGCGTCGAGACAAACCAGGTGCTCTACAATCTGTCGGCGCGAGGCATCGAATATGACCTGCTACCACAGGCGGCGGCGCGTGGCCTGCCGGTCATGGCTTATTCACCGGTCGGGCAGGGCGACCTGACCAGGGATGCACGTCTCGGCCAGGTTGCGGCGCGCCACGGCGTCAGCGCCGCGCAGGTTGCGCTCGCCTGGACGCTGCGCCATCCCCACATCATCGCCATCCCTAAGGCGACGCAGCCAAAACATGTGCGCGACAACCGCGCCGCGCTCGACCTGCAACTGACGCCTGCCGACCTTTCCGACCTCGACGCCGCCTTTCCGCCGCCACGCCGCAAGCAGCGGCTGGAGATGATTTGAGCCGCCGCCGTTCTTGAGGTTCCCTTGCAACCGGCCATGCGCTAGGGTCCGCCGGCTTTTAATTCGAGGGATGGAAAAATGTTTCGCTGGGGTGTTCTGTCGACGGCAAAAATCGGGCGCGAGCAGTTGCTGCCGGCCATCCAGGATGCCGAGAACGGCGTGCTGACCGCGGTGGCGAGCCGCGACGTGGCCAAGGCCCGGGCGCTGGCCGACCGTTTTGGCGCGCCGCATGCCTTCGGCTCCTACGAGGAGATGCTGGCCTCCGACACGATCGACGGCGTCTACATCCCGCTGCCGACTTCGCAGCACGTCGAGTGGGCCATCAAGGCGGCCGACGCCGGCAAGCATGTGTTGGTGGAAAAGCCGCTGGCGCTTGACGCAAAGGATATCGCCGAGGTGATCGCCGCGCGCGATCGCAACAAGGTGCTCGTCTGCGAAGCCTTCATGGTGGTCTACCACCCACAATGGATCAAGGTCCGCGAACTGGTGCAGGGCGGCGCCATCGGCCGGCTGCGCCACGTGCAGGGCGCCTTTTCCTATTACAATGTTGATGCCACCAACATGCGCAACATTCCGGAGCTCGGCGGCGGTGCGCTGCCCGACATCGGCGTCTATCCGACCGTCTCGACCCGCTTCGTCACCGGCAAGGAACCGCTGCGCATCCAGTCGACGGTCGAGCGGGACCCGAAATTCGGCACCGACACCTATTCGAGCACCAAGGCGGATTTCGGCGATTTCCACTTGACCTTCTACTGCTCGACGCAGATGGCGCTCCGCCAGTTCATGGTCTTCCACGGCGAAAAAGGCTTCATCGAGGTGCACGCGCCGTTCAACGCGGGCGACTATGACCATCACCGCATAGAACTGCACAACCAGAACCACACCGAGGCGACCGTGTTCCGCTTCCCGGCGACGCGCCAGTACCGGCTGGAGGTCGAGACCTTCGCCCGCGCCGCGCAGGGCGGCGGCGACGAAGTCTTCACGCTGGAGAATTCGGCGAAGAACCAGAAGGTCATCGACGCGATCTTCCGTGCCGCCAGCAAGGACGGCTGGGAGCCGGTTTGATCGATCGGCAGGCGTCCGGCGCCGCTCAGGCGAGATAGCCGCCGTCGATGGTGAGTGCGGCGCCGGTGATGAACCGCGCCTCCGGGCCGGCGAGATAGGCGACCATGCCGGCAATCTCCGCATCCTGTCCGAGCCGCCCGAGCGCCGCGAAAGCCGTTCGGCGAGCCGATCGACAACTGCGTTCCGATCTTGGGCGGTCTTGCGCCTATCCTGCGCGCGAGGCCTGATACCCTGCACGTCGAGGTCGCACGAACGTCCGGGATGACGGTCACAAGGACCGAATGAAGACCGGTCCACATCATCGGCTGTCGCCCCGGCCGCGTTTGCCGGAGAGCAGCTTCTTCAATTGCTGGTGGCTTGCCGCTCTATCCTGGTCTGGAGACCGCGCTTCCGATTGCAACTGTGGAAAGCGGAATTGTCGAGAGCGGCGATTGATCACCTGCCAGACCGACCGAAATCCCGGGAGCCTCTATCCCGTCGTCTCACCGTCGCAAGGCGGAAAAAATTTGGTGGAGCCAAGCGGGATCGAACCGCTGACCTCCTGCATGCCATGCAGGCGCTCTCCCAGCTGAGCTATGGCCCCATCCGTCCGGCAGAGCCGGTGCCCTTGCGGGCGTTGGGAGACGGCCCCGAGGGGCCGTCGCAGAAGGCGGCTTCTAAACCCGCCTTTCCGTAATATCAAGCCTCCCCTGGAGGCAATTTTCCGGCCGCGACGACGCAGCCGGAAAGATCTTACACCTCGTCGTCCTCACCGACGCCGACAATCCCGGTAACGTCGTCGCCGTCTTCCTCTTCATCCTCGAGGAACACGTCTTCTTCCTCGTCGCCCAGATCGACCTCGTCGTCGCCCAGATCGGGCAGATCGTCGCTGCCGCCCTTGGCCTCGTCATCGGCTTCCTCGAGCGAAACGACATCGGCGGTTTCGTCTTCGGCGTCGACCTCGCGCTCCTCGGCCTCCTCGTCGTCGGCGGGCTTGGCGCTCGCCGAATCGAAATAGGTACGGGGATATGTTTTGCCGGTATAGGGGGAGACGATCGGATCCTTGTTCAGATCGTAGAATTTCCGGCCCGTTTCCGGGTCTATCCGTTTGGTGCCGAGTTCTTCTTTTGCCACGTCTTAGCCTCGTCCTGAAAGAACGGTCCCCTTAACCGCAGTTGATTGCCCTGTCAAAGCCAAAACCACACGATTTTTTCCAGCGAAAATGCGGCTTTCCGGCTCCCGCGCGAGGGGATGACCGCCCATGGACTCCATGATAGGAGACCGCCGCGAATGATGAAACACCGACGCCGCACCGCCGGCGTCAGCGACGAGGTCAGGAAATGTCCCATCAAGGCGGCGCGCGGCCGGCGACGGCCAGAAAGTCTCCCGCGCTCAAGGGAACCGTCCGGATTCCTGGCGACAAGTCGATCTCGCACCGCTCCTTCATGTTCGGCGGCCTGGCCTCCGGCGAGACCCGCATCACCGGCCTGCTGGAAGGCGAGGACGTGATGCGCACCGGCGAGGCGATGAAGGCGATGGGCGCGAAAATCGACAAGCGCGGTGGCGAATGGATCATCAGCGGCGTCGGCAATGGCTGCCTGCTGGAGCCGGCGGCGGCGCTCGATTTCGGTAATGCCGGCACCGGTTCTCGCCTCACCATGGGGCTGGTCGGCACTTACGACATGAAGACCACCTTCATCGGCGACGCCTCGCTGTCGAAGCGGCCGATGGGCCGCGTGCTCGACCCGCTACGCCAGATGGGCGTGCAGGTGCTGGAAGCCGCCGCCGGCGACCGCATGCCGATCACCTTGCACGGCCCGCGCCACGCAGCACCCATTGCCTATCGCGTGCCGATGGCTTCCGCACAGGTGAAGTCGGCGGTGCTGCTCGCCGGCCTCAACACGCCGGGTATCACCACGGTGATCGAGCCGGTGATGACGCGCGACCACACTGAAAAGATGCTGAAAGGCTTTGGCGCCAAGCTTGATGTGGAGACGGACAGGGACGGTGTGCGCCACATCCGCATCGAAGGGCAGGGCAAGCTAACCGGCCAGACCATTGCCGTCCCCGGTGATCCCTCTTCCGCCAGCTTCCCGCTCGTCGCCGCGCTCATCGTGCCGGGCTCGGACGTGCTGATCGAGAACGTGCTGATGAACCCGACCCGCACCGGCCTGATCACCACGCTTCTGGAAATGGGCGCCGACATCGAACTCATCGACCGCCGCAATGCCGGTGGCGAGGACGTCGCCGACTTGCGCGTGCGATCATCCGAGTTGAAGGGCGTGACCGTGCCGCCGGAGCGCGCGCCGTCGATGATCGACGAATATCCGGTACTCGCCGTCGCCGCCTCCTTCGCCGAGGGCGATACGCTGATGCAGGGGCTGGAAGAGCTTCGCGTCAAGGAATCCGACCGGTTGTCGGTGGTTGCCGCAGGTCTCAAGGCCAACGGGGTCGACTGCGACGAGGGCAAGGAAACGCTGCTGGTGCGTGGAAAACCGGGCGGCAAGGGTCTTGGCGGTGGCACGGTCGTCACGCATCTCGACCACCGCATCGCCATGGCCTTCCTGGTGCTCGGCCTGGCCACCGAAAAGCCGGTGGCCGTCGACGACCAGGCGATGATCGCCACCAGCTTTCCCGAATTCATGGGGCTGATGGCGGGGTTGGGAGCGGAGATCGAATAAAAATGTATCAGCCGCCGCACCACCGCGAAGACGATCTCGGCGTTCAGCACGCGCTGATCCGCGCGCATCCGCTGGGCCTGCTGATCACTGCTGGCGCAGAGGGCCCGACCGCCAATCCGCTGCCGTTCCATCTCGACGCGGCGCGCGGCGCCAAGGGCACGCTGCAGGTGCATATGGCGCGGGCCAATGGCCAGTGGAAAGAACTGCTTGTCGGCGCCGCGCCGCTCGTCGTCTTCCAGGGCGCCGAAAACTACATCACCCCTTCCTGGTACGCGACCAAGCGTGAGACCGGAAAAGTCGTGCCGACCTGGAACTACGCGATGGTTCAGATAAAGGGCAAGGCGGCCGTCATCGAGGATTTTGACTGGCTGCGCCGGCAGATCGGCGCGTTGACCGGCGATCATGAGGGCAAGCGTGCTGCGCCCTGGGCGGTGGAGGATGCACCCGACGCCTTCATTGCGGCACAGATCAAGGGCATCGTCGGCGTCGAGATCGAGATCACCGACATTTTTGGCAAATGGAAGGTGAGCCAGAATCGGCCGGCGGCCGATGTCGCCGAGGTGATCGAGGGGTTGGAGCAGCCGGACCAGCCGCATGTGAACGCCGAGATGGCGGAACTGGTGCGGGAATACGGCTATCGGAAACGCGAACCGAAGGGATAATCCCCAGGCGATGAGCGGGCTGCCATCTTGGAAACCTGGTCACACTTCGTAAGGCGCTCTTTGATATTGTTGCGCGGTCACCGGACGGCCCAACGATGGATGATTGGATCAATATTAATAGGCAGGAACGTCCCGATGGGATGATCCTCTATCGGCCGGTGCGGAACGAACCAACATATGTGTTGTCCGAGGAGCAGGATGCCGAGATTGGTAAGCTGCTCCGGTGGCAGGTCGTGGTCGGATACGTAGCTGGCATTCCGATGCTGGTGGCGATTCTGTCCTGGCTTTCCGGCCATCTCGGTCTCCCGACCGTGCTGGCCTGCGTGGGCGCTATTTTGACGGTTGCGACACCAATAGGCTTGCACTTGGAGCGGCGCCGCAAAAACATTATCCGGCAAGCACCGGTTTCAGAGACGCAGATCGAACTGCCTGAGATACGATACCTGCTGGCCAGTTTGTGGTCGATCATGCCTGCGCGCCACAGATTCGCGCTTCGGGCCGCGCCGTTCCTGATGCTGGTTTCCAGCGCATTCATCATTCTTAAGCATCTGTTCGGCGGTTTTCCGGATCAGGTGCCTCCCCTCTTCTCCCTCACGTTATCAACGGCATGTTTCGTTCTGAGCATCCCGTTTTGTTGGCTGATGGTCCGAATTAGGAGCGGCCGGATGCCTCTCGGGAAAGGTTGAGACATCGGGGCGTCAGATGTCGGCGCGAGTTAGCCGTTGCGCTCGCGGCATTTCTCCTTCATGTGCGCCGCCATGGAAAAATCACTCACCATCGCCATCGACGGCCCCGCCGCTTCCGGCAAGGGAACGTTGGCCCGCCGCATCGCCGACTATTATCATCTCGGCCATCTCGATACCGGCCTCACCTATCGCGCCGTGGCGCACATGATGCTGCAAAAGGGCTGGCCGCTCGACGACGACGCCCATGCCATCGAAGCTGCGAGGCAGGTCGACCTCGGCAATCTCGACAAGCACGCTTTGTCGGCCCATGCCGTTGCCGACGCGGCTTCGAAGGTGGCTGTTATCCCCGAGGTGCGGCGCATCCTGGTCGACAAGCAGCGCACCTTCGCCGCGCAGCCCGGCGGCGCCGTGCTCGACGGCCGCGACATCGGCACGGTGGTCTGCCCCGAGGCCCCGGTGAAACTTTATGTCACGGCGAGCGCCGAAGTACGCGCGGCGCGTCGCCTGCGCGACATCGAGGGCCGCGGCGGCCATGCGGGGCTTGCCGAAATCCTCGACGACATCCGCCGCCGCGATGAACGCGACATGGGCCGTTCCGACTCGCCGCTCAAGCCCGCCGCCGACGCGCACTTGCTCGACACGTCGGAAATGTCTATAGAAGCCGCGTTCCGCGCAGCCAGGGCGATCATAGACGGCGTCCTTGCCGGGCAGAACGCATCCTGAGATTTCTCGGATCGGTTTTGCCTCAAGGGCGGCCGCCGCCGTTTGATCGAAGGTCGGAACCAGCCTGCCAGCATTTTCTTGCGCCGGTCCGCCGCCTCGAAGCGGCTTCGGGTTTTCGAAGACCCGGAATGCCGGCAGGCCAACGCAACACGAACCCACGGCGCCGCCTCGCCCAAGCCGCGAGGCTTTCAGGAGAAACAATGTCTCAATCCAACCCATCCCGCGACGATTTCGCCGCCCTTCTCGACGAGTCGTTTTCCAGCGGCCATTCCGGCGAAGGCCAGGTCGTTCGCGGTACTGTCACGGCCATCGAAAAGGACATGGCCATCATCGACGTCGGCCTGAAGGTCGAAGGCCGGGTGCCGCTGAAGGAATTCGGCGCCAAGGCCAAGGACGGCCAGATGAAGGTCGGCGACCGCGTCGAGGTCTATGTCGAGCGCATCGAGAATGCGCTGGGCGAAGCCATGCTGTCGCGCGACAAGGCCCGCCGCGAAGAGAGCTGGGTCAAGCTCGAAGAGAAATTCAACAAGGGTGAGCGCGTCGAAGGCGTCATCTTCAACCAGGTCAAGGGCGGCTTCACCGTCGATCTCGACGGCGCCGTGGCCTTCCTGCCGCGTTCGCAGGTCGACATCCGCCCGATCCGCGACGTCACCCCGCTCATGCACAACCCGCAGCCCTTCGAGATCCTCAAAATGGATCGCCGCCGCGGCAACATCGTCGTTTCGCGCCGCACCGTGCTGGAAGAGAGCCGCGCCGAGCAGCGCTCCGAGATCGTCCAGAACCTCGAAGAGGGCCAGGTGGTCGAGGGCGTGGTCAAGAACATCACCGACTACGGTGCGTTCGTCGACCTCGGCGGCATCGACGGCCTGCTGCACGTCACCGACATGGCATGGCGCCGCGTCAACCATCCGACCGAGATCCTGAACATCGGCCAGACGGTCAAGGTGCAGATCATCCGCATCAACCAGGAAACCCACCGCATCTCGCTCGGCATGAAGCAGCTCGAGAGCGATCCGTGGTCCGACATCGGCTCGAAATTCCCGATCGGCAAGAAGATCCGCGGCACGGTCACCAACATCACCGACTACGGCGCCTTCGTTGAGCTGGAGCCGGGCATCGAGGGCCTGATCCACGTTTCCGAGATGAGCTGGACGAAGAAAAACGTGCATCCCGGAAAAATCCTGTCGACGACCCAGGAAGTCGACGTGGTGGTGCTCGAGGTCGATCCGGCCAAGCGCCGCATCTCGCTGGGCCTCAAGCAGACGCTGGAAAACCCGTGGCAGGCCTTCCAGGCCAACCATCCGGTCGGCAGCGAGGTCGAGGGCGAGGTCAAGAACAAGACCGAGTTCGGCCTGTTCATCGGCCTCGACGGCGATGTGGACGGCATGGTGCACCTCTCCGACCTCGACTGGAACCGTCCGGGCGAGCAGGTCATCGAGGAGTACCAGCGCGGCCAGATGGTGAAGGCGCAGGTGCTCGACGTCGACATCGACAAGGAGCGCATCTCGCTGGGCATCAAGCAGTTGCAGCGCACCGCCGCTTCGTCGGCTGGCGGCGAGGCCGGCGGCGACCTGCGCAAGAACGCGGTCGTCACCTGCGAGGTCACCGGTATCAAGGACGGCGGCATCGAGGTGCGGCTGGTCGAGAGCGGTGTCGAGTCCTTCATTCGCCGCGCGGACCTTTCCCGCGACCGCGACGAGCAGCGCCCGGAGCGTTTCACGGTCGGCCAGAAGGTCGATGCGCGCGTGATCGCCTGGGACAAGAAGACCCGCAAGGTGCAGGTCTCGATCAAGGCGCTGGAAATCGCCGAGGAGAAGGAAGCGGTCGCCCAGTACGGCTCGACCGATTCCGGCGCTTCGCTCGGCGACATTCTTGGCGCCGCGCTCAAGGGCCGCAACTGACCGACGGCGGCCTTCGAGCCGCTGCCTGAAAAACGAAAAGCCCCGCCGGAGCGATCCGGCGGGGCTTTTTCGTTGGGAACCTCGTCTATGGCCGGGCGTTCATCTCCCGACAGGCGCCAGGCGCCGTCAAGAAAACAACCCAGGAGATGCGACATGAACTGGAATCAGGTTGAAGGCAATTGGGAGCAGTTCAAGGGCAAGGTCCAGAAGCAATGGGGCAAGCTCACCAATGACGACCTCGACGTGATCAAGGGCAACAGGCGCGAACTGGCCGGGCGCTTGCAGGAGCGTTATGGCCAGGCCCAGGATGCCGCGGAGAAGGATATCGACACCTGGCTGTCCCGTCACTGACGAAACCACTCCACCATCTTTCGATCCCGCCGGGGCGACCCGGCGGGTTTCTTTTTGGGATAGCTTCAGTGAACTTGCAGCCTGTCTCCGACGATCCGAAACGGCAAGCCGTCGAGACAGCAGCAATTTCGGACCGGCACCAAGGGCGTTGATTCCGGCCCTTGATATCAATCCACCCGATATTCGATCATCGCCGGACGCTCAGCCGTGATGCGAAGCTGCGAAGCGAGTTCAGCCGCAGTCGTCACCCTGGCATAGGGCATGCCATAAGCCTCGGCGATCTTCCTGAAATCCGGCGGAGCCGGCGAAACGCCGACCGGTTCGACGCCGACATCGCGCATCGACACCTCGATCTCGCGATAGCCGCGATTGTTCCACACCACGAAGATCACGCCGGCCTGCATTTCCACCGCCGCGGCGATTTCCGGCAGCGTGAACTGAAAACCGCCGTCGCCGCTGAGGCAGACGACCGGAACGTCCAGCATCGCCAGCGCCGCGCCGATCGCCGCCGGCGGACCATAGCCCAGAGCGCCATAGCCGGTCGCGGCGTTGAACCAGCCGCCCGGTCGGTCATGGTCGTAATAGAGGTTGGCGGCATAGACCGGCTGGGTCGAATCCCCGACGATCAGCGCGCCGGGCAACGCGTTGCGGATGGCCTCCACAGCTTCTAGCTGAGACGGAAGCGCCGGCCCAAGCCGCGCCAGCTCGGCGCGCGCGGCCTGACGGCATTCTTCGGCGCGTCCTTCGCCATCGGACGTGCCGGAGGGACCGGCGCGGTCCGACAGGGTGCCAAGGATCGCCTGCAGCCCCATCCTGCTGTCCGCCTCGATCTTGACGAAAGCCGGACGCCGGTCGAGCTGCTCGGCGTCGATGTCGATCCGGACCAGATTGGTCGGAAAAACAAAGCCGCCATCGGCATACATGTCGTAATCGGTCGGGCCAAATTCGGTGCCGACGGCAATTGCGAGATCGGCCGCGCCGATCAGAGTTCGCACGGACTTGAGGCTTGGGCTGGCGGGTACGACGAGCGGATGGCCATGCAACAGGCCGCGTGCGTTCGCCGTCAGCACGACCGGTGAATCGAGGCGCTCCGCAAGAATCGTGAGGGCTGCGCCAGCGTTTCGCGCGCCACCGCCGGCGAGGATGACCGGGCGCACCGCCTGCGCGATCAGCCGCGCGCCAGCGACGACAGCCGCATGGTCCGGCTCGGGCAGGTCGACCGGTTCGATCGGCTTGAGCAGCGTTGCCGGCTTGCCCATAACGTCGAGCGGAATCTCGATATGCACCGGCCCGGGCCGGCCCGTCCTGAACAGCGCGAAAGCGCGGTCCATCGCCGGCTGCAATTCTGCTGCGCTCTCGACGCGCGTCGACGACAGCGCCACCTTCTCCATCATGCCGCGCTGGTCGGGCAGTTCGTGCAGGTAACCAAAACCCTTGCCGAGCGAAGCCAGGGCGTTGACACCCGATATCACCAGCATCGGCACGGAATCGGCGCGCGCCTGCGCCATTGCGGTGATCGTGTTGGTCAGGCCGGGGCCGGTGATGACGAAGGCAACCCCCGGCCGGCCGCTGGCGCGGGCGTATCCATCGGCCATGAAACCTGCGCCCTGTTCGTGGCGGGGCGTGACGTGGCGGATTTTTGAACTTGCCAGTCCGCGATAGAGCTCGACCGTATGCACGCCCGGTATGCCGAACACGGTGTCGACGCCGTGGCGTTCAAGCAGTGAGACGAGAGCCTCGCCGATGGTGGTCATGGTGCCTCCTTACCTTCACCCCGTTTACGGGGAGGTCCGCAGGACGGCCCGAAGGGCCGGATGAGGGGCGGCGCCTCACCTTGCAACATTCGCACTACCCCCTCAGCACCGGACGCGTCAGGCAGGTCGGCCCGCCCTCGCAGGCAATGCACAGCGCATCGGCTTCAAAGGTCGCCACGGTGCAGCCGGCGGTCTCCATGGCCGCCTGCGTCTTCGGAAACCCCGCCACAGCGATCACCTCGCGTGGCGCGGTCGGCAGCACGTTGAGGCTTAGCCCGTGGGACGCGAAGAACTCGTCGGCATCGCCTTCGACCAGCCGGATGCCCTTGGCTTTCAGCATCTGGTAGAAGGCGGCTGGCAGCAACGGTGCGTAGACCAGCGCCAGATCGTCGGCCAGCGGGCTGATCACCGACATCAGATGCAGGCAGGCTTCCTCGCCGTGCCACAGCGGCAGGTCGAAACCATAAACGGAAATCCCGTGCGGCGACAAAAGGTTGGCGATCTGCTGGATGCCGTCCTGATTGGTGCGAACGCCGCGGCCGATCGCCAGCGTCGTGCGGTCCACCCAGACGCAGTCGCCGCCCTCCACCTTGCCGGGCGGCTCGATGCGGCCAAGCACCGGCACGCCGAGCCGCGCATAGGCGGCTTCATGCAGCGCCGGCTCCGGTTCGCGCAAAACCTTGCCCATGGAAAGGATGACGGCGCCATGGTCGGTCACAACAGACGGATCGTGGGTGAAGACGGAATCGGCGAGGCCATCCTCCGTGTCGTCCAGCCATTCGATATCAGCGCCCGAGTCGGCCACCAGGTTCGCCAGCGCGTCATGCTGGATCGCTGCCTTGGCGGGATCGAACCCTGGACCATAATGCCAGCGTTTTGCATCGGCTCCGCGCATGGCGGAAGATGCGCGGCGCATCAGCACCCGCTTCAATGCACCGGCCATGGACTGCGACCCGTAAATTTTCGCTGCGGCCACGTTCATGAAGTCCTGCTCCCAATCGCAAACGTCAGAAATATCCACGCGGCAACGTGGCCCGCAAGGGCCAGCACCGGCATTCGCCTTCGCGCTTGCGCCATTCGCGCGGATTTTCTCCGCCCGACGAAACGCTCTGGCGCTCCCGCAAAACGCAGCACGGCGGCCCGAAAACGGGGATGAAAAATGTGCATTTTTGAGGAAAGTTTTTTGGTGGAGCCGTTCTGACCGCGCCAACCCATTGAAATCGCTCGAAGGCGATTCTTCGGTGCGAGTGCCTTCTGAAAAATTTGCGCCAATCTCATCCCCGCCCTCGAAACCTGCCGCATAATCCTCCGCAGTTTCTCCCGCCGGGAACGCTTCCGGAGTCGTTCGTTAGTGGGGAGGAACCGGCGCCTCCGTCATGCTGCCGACGAAGCGGCATGGCCGGGGAGGTTTTGTCCGAAGGTTCCTCCCCCGACACTACGGTCGGGGCGCACTGGACGAGTGCTTAAGACCGGGCCAGCCGAGGCGAAAATGCCGGAGCCGGAGCAAGGCGAAGCGGAACGGGACGAGGCCAAAAATCGCCGGCGGGCGCGGAAGCTGCGCCGCATTCAATTCTCGTGAGGCAAGGCTTTTGCGCCCGCTTCCCGACTTCTCCCTCCGCGGCTGGGAGCGTTCTTTGACAATGGCCAGACTGCAAAAAGCAGGGCGTGGCGAGGATAAAACACGCTTTCCGACGATGGGTGATGGCGGGTTGACGGACACGATACGGAAAGTCCATGCTGCATTCGGGGAACAAAGCCAGGATTGCGTAACAAGTGCACCGGCGTTTCATGGTTGTATATGGGGGCGGTCGCTGATGACCGCGGTCAAGATCGACACGTCGACCGAATCGGACGGCAAGGCCGCCGCCGAGGCGATCCACATCGAGAATCTTCACAAGAAATTTGGCCCGTTGCATGTGCTGAAAGGCGTTTCGCTATCGGCCCGCGACGGCGAGGTGGTGGCCATTATCGGCGGCAGCGGCTCCGGCAAGTCGACGCTGCTGCGCTGCATCAACTGCCTGGAAAACCCGACCAGCGGCATCATCCGCGTCAATGGCGAGGAGATCAAACTCAAGCCGGACGGGCATGGCGGATCGGTTCCCGCCGACCGCCGCCAGATCGAGCGCATCCGCTCGAAGCTCGGCATGGTGTTCCAGAACTTCAACCTGTGGAGCCACATGACGCTGCTGGAGAACGTCATCGAGGTGCCGATCCATGTGCTCGGCGTCCCGCGCGACGAGGCGGTGGCGACAGCCGAAAAGCTGCTCGCCCGCGTCGGTCTCGCCGAAAAACGCGACGTCTATCCGTCCTTCATGTCCGGCGGCCAGCAGCAGCGCGGCGCGATCGCCCGGGCGCTCGCCATCCAGCCGCGCGTCATGCTGTTCGATGAGCCAACCTCTGCACTCGACCCCGAACTCGTCGGCGAGGTGCTGAAGGTCATAGGCGACCTGGCGAAAGAGGGCCGCACCATGGTGTTGGTCACCCACGAGATGAAGTTCGCGCGCCAGGTCGCGAGCCACGTCGTCTATCTCTACAACGGGCTGGTCGAGGAGGAAGGCCCCCCGGACCAGCTTTTCGGGGCGCCGAAATCGGAGCGCCTGAAACAGTTTCTCCGCAACATCCACTGAGCGGAGGAGAAGGGAACCAACAACAAAATGGGAGATATTTCGATATGAAAAAAATGTTGGCAGTCCTTGCCACGGTCGCTGGCCTGGCGCTTGGCGCAGGCTTGGCGCAGGCCGAAGAGGTCAAGGTCGGCTTCTCGCCCGAAGCCTATCCGCCCTTCTATTCGCAGGACGCCTCCGGCAACTGGGGCGGCTGGGAGGTCGAGATCATCAACGCCATCTGCGACGCGGAAAAGCTGACCTGCACGCTGACCCCCATCCCGTGGGACGGCCTGATCCCGGCGCTGACTTCCAAGAAGATCGACGCGATCATGAACTCCATGACGATCACCAACGAGCGCAAGAAGACGATCGACTTCTCCGACAAATATTATAACACCCCGACCGCCGTGATCGGCTCGAAGGGCCAGAAGTTCGATGCCTCGCCGGAAGGGCTGAAGGGCAAGATCATCGGCGTACAAGTGTCGACCGTGCACGCCGCCTACGCCAAGAAGCATTTCACCGAGGCCGCCGAAATCAAGGAATACCAGACCCAGGACGAGGCCAATCAGGATCTCGCCGCCGGCCGCATCGACGCTACCCAGGCAGACTCGATCGCGCTCGACGCTTTCCTGAAGTCAGACGGCGGCAAGGCATGCTGCGATCTCAAGGGTTATGTCGCGCCCGATGACGAGGTGCTCGGACCCGGCGTCGGCGCAGGTTTGCGCAAGGACGACGCGGCGCTGAAGGACAAGATCAACGCCGGCATCAAGGCGATCCGCGACAACGGCAAATACGACGAGATCACCAAGAAATATTTCGACTTCGACGTCTACGGCGCGGCGGCGCAGTCGAACTGATCTCACCATCGGCAAGGGACGCGGCCTGACCGGCCGCGTCCCTTGCGAAGCTCGGCGGGACAATTCGGGCATCAGGCGGGAGGGCAGCTTCTGCACGACGTTCTCACATCGCTCTTCGGCGCGAGCACGCTCGAAATGCTGTCGTTCGGCAGTGAGGGGCGTGGCGCCAGCCTGCTGTACGGGCTGCGGAATTCCGTCATCGTCGCCGTCGGCGCATTCAGCCTGGGGCTGCTGATCGGCATCTGCGGCGCCTATGGAAAACTCTATGGCGGTCCGGTCGTACGCGACCTGCTGGCGATCTACACGACGCTGGTCCGCGCCATCCCGGACCTGGTGCTGATCCTGATCATCTTCTATGCCGGCACCGACCTGATCAACCAGGCGCTCGCGGCGATCGGCTTTGGGCCGATCGACATTGGCGGCATTCCCGCCGGCATCGGTGTGCTCGGGGTTGTGCAAGGCGCCTATTCGACGGAAGTGCTGCGCGGCGCGATCCTCGGCATACCGCAGGGCCAGATCGAGGCGGCGCGCGCCTACGGCATGCCGCCCGGCCTGATGCTGCGGCGCATCACCCTCCCCGCCATGCTGCCCTTTGCCATCCCCGGGCTCGCCAATCTCTGGCTGATCGCCACCAAGGACACGGCGCTGCTGGCGCTTATCGGCGTCGACGAACTGACGCAGATGGCGCGCAACGCAGGCAGTGCGACAAAATCCTATCTCACCTTCTTCACGGCGGCCGGCGCGTTCTATCTCGCGCTGACGCTGCTCTCCAACGTCATCATCGCCCGCATCGAGCGCTGGGCGCGGCGCGGCATGCCCGCCATGGCCGGGGCGCATTGATGGCGGACACGGTGCTGGTCAACCGAACCCGATATCAGCGCGCGCTCGGCTGGTTGCAGCCGCATCGCATCGTGCTGATCCTGATCGCGCTGGCGATCGTGATCTATTGCATCTTCGCGCTGCGCTGGGACTGGCTGCCGAACTATCTAGGCCTCGCCGCGCAAGGCATCTGGCGAACCATCTGGCTGCTTGTCCTGTCCTGCGCGTTCGGCCTGGCTCTCGCCATACCGCTGGGTTTCGTGCAAGTGACAGGCCCGAAGATCCTCAGCGTGCCGGCACTGGTGTTCTGCACCATCATCCGCGGCACGCCGCTGCTGCTGCAACTCTGGCTGCTCTATTTCGGGCTCGGGGCGCTGTCTGCGCAGTACCCCTGGATCCGGGAGTCGTTCCTGTGGCCGATCCTGCGCCAGGCATGGCCTTACGGTTTGCTCGCTTTGACGCTCTCCTATGCCGGATACGAGGGCGAGGTGATGCGCGGCGCCTTCGCCGGCGTGCCGCGCGGCCAGCTTGAGGCCGGACGCGCCTTCGGCATGTCGCGTTTCACCATCTTCCGCCGCATCTGGCTGAAACAGGCAGTGAATCGGGCCTTGCCGACACTGGCCGGCGAAACGATCCTGCAGCTCAAGGCGACGCCGCTGGTGGCCACGATCACCATGATGGACATCTATGGTGTCGCATCGCGCGTCAGGCAGGAAACCTACATCATCTACGAACCGCTGTTGCTGCTGTCGCTCGTCTATCTGACGATCACCGGCATTCTCGTTCTGCTCCTGCGCAAGCTGGAGTCACGCATTCCCGTGAGGCTCGGATGACCACCGCAGACACCGTGACATTGACCCTCGACGACGCCCACAACCTGTGCGAAGCGGCGGCGGTGCGGGCTGGTGCTAATCCCGAACTGGCGCGGTCGATCGCCGAGGCAGCGGTGCGAGCCGAGGCGGAGGGCCAGGCATCCGTCGGCCTCGGGCATTTCCTTGACTATCTGGCATCGCTGCGCGAGGGCCGCATCGACGGCAAGGCCACGCCTCTAATCACCCGGCCGGCGCCGGCGATCATCCTGTCCGACGCCCGCAAGGGCGCGGCGCATCCGGGCTTCGACCGCGCCTTCGATGATCTCGTTGCCACGGCGAAAAGTTTTGGGCTGGCGCTGTTCGTACAGCGCAACGCCTATACCTGCGGCGCGCTGGGTCATTTCGCGGTGCGGCTGGCGGAGGCTGGCCTGGTCGGGCTGGCGGCCACCAACGGCCCAGCGCTGCTTGCAGGCTCCGGCTCGACAAAACCGGTCTATTGCACCAATCCGATGGCCTTCGCGGCACCCGTTGCCGGCGGCCCGCCGCTGCTCATTGATCAGTCTTCCAGCGCTACCGCTTTCGTCAATGTCCGCCAGGCCGCGCGCAATGGCCGTCCCATCCCGCCGGGCTGGGCGCTGGATAGCGAGGGCAACCCGACCACTGATCCCGAAAAGGCGATGGCTGGCGCGCTGCTCGCCTTTGGCGGCGCGCGCGGCGCCAATATCGCGCTGATGGTGGAGGTTCTGTCGGCCGGCCTGTCGGGCGCAAAATGGTCGCTCGACGCGCCCTCGATCTCAGAGGGCACCGAGAACCCCGGGACCGGTTTGTTCGTGCTGGCCATCGCTCCCAGCTTGCTCGATTCGGATTTTTCGGCGCGCATAGCGGGGCAACTCGAACGCTTGTCCGGCGAATACCGCGTGCACATTCCCGGGCCGGCCAAGGCGAGGGCTTCCGCTGCCGCCCAATTGTCCGGCATCACGGTGCCGAAAGCGGTCTACGAGCGCATTGCCGAATAGGCTGATGTTTCCCACGGCCGGCCGATCATTGCCATGCAGGGAAACCTCACTTCAGACATCAACTTATTGTCAAATGTAGTGAATTGACGAACGTTGTCCGGATTCGTTTGTTGCGGCAAAGCAACCGGAGCGATCCCCTGATGACCGACGCCGCCCATTCGTCCAGCCGCCTGATGATCCCGCCGCTGGGCAGAATCTATGCGTCGCTGCATGAGGGTGTCGAGACGCTGCTGCGGGTCGTCGCCGGCCTGGCCCTGGTGACGCATGGCGCGCCAAAAATCATGAATCCGTTCGGTGCGGCCGAGATGGTCGAGAAACTGGGTTTCTACCCCGGCGTTTTCTGGTCGCCGCTTTTGTCGGCGACCGAGTTCTTCGGCGGCATTTTTATCGCGCTGGGTTTCCTGACCCGCCCGGCCGCGGTCGCGGCAACGATCGTTCTGCTGGTCACGGTCTGGTTCCACTGGATCACGCTCAGCCAAGGTTATTCCGGCGCGGAAAAATCCATCCTGTGGGCGGCGATCTTCATCTTCTTCGCCGTGCGCGGCGCCAATCGCCACTCTGTCGACGCAAAACTCGGCCGCGAGTTCTGACGGCTTGCCGGCCGGCTGCGACACGAGGCGTGGCTGTTCAGGTTAAGGTGGCTCCCCAAGCCGCCTTGCCGCCGTTTCCGCAATCGCATCCGGCAGCGACAGGTTCCATTGCGCGGCGCAATAGGCACGAAAATCGAAGCAGGGAAGGCCGGGGCATACTTCGAACTCGATGAGATGCACCGTGTCGTCGGCCTCGACGCGGAAATCCATCGACAAGACGTCCTTGAGGCCAAGCCCCTGCATGAGGCCGCGCGCAATCTCGCGGATGCGTCGGTCGGCTGCGGGCTGGCTTGCCGCGACAGCGATGAGTTCCGGCTCCGCATAGGCGCCCTCCGCCTTAACGGCCGCAGCGGTATCGCCATAGAGCGCCATGGAGTCGGCCATGGTCTGAAAATCGGCCCCGGAGTCGACGAAAAACACCCCGAGCGCCTCGACGCCGACATTCGGATCGACGGCGAGGAAACTGGCGCGGACATTGCGGCCGGCGACATAGGGCTGGACGATGACGTCGTCGCGATAGGCCGAAAAGACGCGGCGGCTGATTTCCAGTGCCTCGTCCGGTTGTCGGCAGCGCGAATCCGGCCAGATGCCGATCTTGGCGCCAAGTCGGTTGGGTTTCGCGAAATAGCCGGTCGTCGAAACCGGCGGCACAATCAGCCAGTCGCCATTCCGCGCCAGTCCCGCCGGCGGCACCGGTATCCCGAGCGCAGAAAGCACCGCGCCGGAGCGGAACTTATCCTGGCAGAGCGCGAACAGCGAATCGTCGGCGCCAATCGTGCGTAGTCCGGCAAGCCGCGCCAGGGCCGGCGCCACGCCGCCGCGAAAATAGGCGATGCCGTCGGTCAGCGTCCAGACCAGCGTCGCCCTTGGATCGGCGCTGGCAAGCGCCAGGCCGGCGTCATCAAGCGCTGTTGGAATGAAACGAATACCGCGCCGGCCACAGGCTTCTGCGATCGCCCCGAATTCAAGCGCCAGATCGGTGCTCTGCGCGAGATAGGACGAAATCTCCAGCGCGTTGCGTTCCGAAAAACCTTGTGCGGCCAGCCGAGTGCGGCAGGCATCCTCCGGTTCGTAGACCAGCACGAGTTGCGGCAGCGGCATCAAGAAAATCCCCCAGGCGCCGGTCTACCGGCGATAGCGCGCGATCCGGTCCAGGAAGAAGGCGCGCGGCAGAATGGCTTTTTCGGCTCGGCCCGATTCCAGCCAAGGCGCGTTCCAAACTCCCATCCGCGATCAATCAGACTATCGGCTGCGCTTCCCCGGATCAGATAGGTGGATTTTCCCGCAGTCATCCCGGCTCAGATGGGCCTTTGGCCAAACACAGCATCCCAGGCCTTGGCCGCAGCAACGGCGCGCTCGCTTACAGCGGCGGCGCTCATGCCGGGTTTGTAGAGGCTGGAGCCCAGGCCGAAGGTGCGCACGCCGACCTTGGCATAAGCGGCGAAATCGGTGTCCGACACGCCACCCACCACGCCGACCGTCGTGTCCACCGGCAGAACGGCCTTGATCGCTGCGATGCCACCTGGCCCGAGCACGCTCGCCGGGAAGAATTTCAGGGCCGACGCACCAAGCTTGAGCGCCAGAAACGCTTCCGTCGGCGTGAACACGCCAGGCATCGTCACCAGGCCGCGTTTGGCCGCCTGCCGCATCACATCGGCATCGATGTTGGGGCTGACGAGCAGGCGTCCGCCGACGCCGTGCAGGCGATCGACTTCCTCGGCTTTCAGCACAGTGCCTGCGCCGACCAGCGCGGTGGCGGGCAGGTCGCGGACCAGTGTCTCGATCGAACGGAACGGATCGGGCGAATTGAGCGGAACCTCGATCGCCTCTATTCCGGCCTCGAAAACAACGGCGCCGATCTCGCCGGCCTCGTCGGCGCGCAACCCGCGCAGGATCGCCACCAGATTGCGCCGCAGGGCTGGAAATGTCTGGCTCATGCGGCGCCCTCCATCATCCCGAAATGCCTTGCAATATCGGCCAGTCCGGCGCGCACAGCGTCGTCGGCGTCGACGGTCTCGATGGTAAAACCGGCGAGGCCAAGCGCCGCCTCATAAAGCGCGTGCATGGCGCCGGATGCGATGAGCACGACCGGCCCGCCGTCGAGCGCGAACCGCGCCTTTGCCGCCGCAATCTCCGAGCCGATCAGCAGGCCCGACAGGGCCGCCGCTGCATCTGCCGGCTGAAGCCCGTGCAACAGCGTCGCCGCCCGGATGCGGAAAAGGAAGGTCTCCACCGGCGCTGGGCTGGACAGCGCATTCTTGCACCAGTCGAGGAAAGCCGGCCTGTCGGCGGCGACTTTCGTCTCAGTGCCGATCGAGTGGCTGAGGATCGATTGTGCCGACAGCACCGAGAACAGTTCGCCTGTCATGAAGGTCTGGAAACCGGTCACCGTCTTGTCGATCAGCTCGACCCATTTGGAATGTGTCCCGGGCATGCAGACGAGATGCCGTCCCGCGCCAAGGCGGGCCGCCGCGCCGGCGAGCTGCGTCTCCTCGCCACGCATTACGTCGGGCGTAGCAGCGTCGCGTTGCGCCAGGCCGGGCACGATGAAGATGTCGCGCTTCGTCCATGGCACGCTGACCGCCGCGCCGAAAATCTCGGCAAGTGAAACCGGCACGGTGGCGTAGGGCGCCTCGACCCAGCCCTGGCGGGAGCCGGCCATGCCGCAGATGATGACTGGCAAGCTTGCCGATGCACCCATCTCGCCAAGCTGCCGTTCCAGAATGTCCCCGAAGCGGTCAGGTTGGGCGGAGAGCAGGCCTTCGTCGCTCCGCCGCTCGGCAACGACATTGCCGGCGGCGTCGAGCAGCCAGACGCGCAGCCGCGTCGTGCCCCAGTCAGCGGCGGCAACGGCTGGTTTGCCGGCCTTGCTCACAGGAAACCACCGTCGACGATCATCGTCTGCGCCGTCAGCATGCGCGACGCGTCGGAGGCAAGGAACAGGCAGGGGCCGACCATGTCTTCCGGTTTCATCACTTCACGTATGCATTGCCGCGCGACATGCGCCGCCAGCGTCTCGTCCGTCACCCACAGGCTGCGCTGCCGCTCGGTGATGACCCAGCCCGGCGCCACCGCGTTGACGCGGATGTTCCATGGGCCGAGCTTGCCGGCCAGACCCTTGGTGAGGCCGATGATGCCGGCCTTGGCCGCCGTATAGGACGGCATGTCGGGATGGTTGATCAGGAAGGAAGTCGAGGTGAAGTTGATGATCGATCCTCGTCCCGCCGCCCGCATTCCCGGCGCTACCGCCTGTGCGGTGAAGAAATGCGGCCTGAGATTGATCGCCTGGTTCGTGTCCCAGTAGTCGACCGTCACATCGGCAATGTCATGCCGGTCGTCGAAGGCGGCGTTGTTGACCAGCACCGTTGCCGCGCCATGCGCCGTCTCGGCTTGCCGTATAGCGTCGCGCAGCGCCTCGATGTCGCGGAGGTCGCAGCGGATGAACAGTGGCGTCGCTTCGTAGGTCTTGCCGATGCGGTCGCGCAAAGCTTCGCTCGGCCCGTCCGCTATGTCGAGGAAAGCGACCTTCGCTCCCTGCGCCACAAAACCTTCGGTAAGCGCCGCGCCAATGCCGGAACCGCCGCCGGTGATCAGCACGGCCGCTCCCTCGAGATCGGCGTATCGGGCCGGATGCGACATGGAGAAAACTCTTCAGGCTGGAGAATGCGGGCAATGAATAGACCGGACGAGCGCCGCGCGCGACAGAAATCTTGCGGATTTTCGAATGCCTTCCGGCGTCTCAGGCAGGCTCTAGGCCCTTCGGGAGGCGGCGATGAGCGGAGCGCCCCGGATAGAATCACGCAGGACGCCAAGCGTCGTCTCGGCATTGGCGGGACGGCCGAATAGATAGCCCTGGCCGCCCCTGCAGCCGAATTCGGTGAGCCGCGCCGCCTGCCCTTCCTTCTCGATTCCCTCCGCGACCGCTTCCATGCCGAGGCCCTCGCACATGGAAAGAATGGCGCGGATGATGTGTTCCGACGGCCGGTCGTCGAGGATGGACGCGATGAAGCTGCGGTCGATCTTCAGCTTGTCGAAATGGAACTCGCGCAAGCGGCCGAGCGACGACAGGCCGGTGCCGAAATCGTCGAGCGACACGCGTATGCCGCAGCGCCGCAGATCCTCGACGATCTTGCCGGCCGACACCGGATCGTTCATCAGGCCGGTCTCGGTGATCTCGATTTCCAGCCGGCGCGGGTCGAAGCCCGTGCGGTCAAGGATGGCGAGGATATGCAGGCCGGTATTCTGGTCGACCAGTTGCGACGGCGACAGGTTGAAGGACAGGAAAAGGTCAGTGGGCCAGTTGCGCGCCGCTTCGGTTGCCTTGCGCAACACGAGTTGCGAGAGCGGGCCGATGATGCCGCGCTCCTCGGCGATGGGGATGAAGATGCTGGGCGAAATCCCGCCGAGATCACGATCGGTCCAGCGCGCCAAGGTCTCGAAACCGCGGATCTGTCGGGTTTCGAGATCGATGATCGGCTGAAAGTGCGGTTCCACCTCGCCGGCCGAGACGGCGCGCCGCAAGGCCTGTTCGATATGGGTGACGCGCTTGGCGGCGGCCTCCATCTCGCGCGTATAGACGACCACCTTGCCGCGGTCGGAACGCTTGGCGTGGTATAGCGCGGTCTCGGCCTTGTCGACGAGGATCTCTGTGGTCTCGTCTCCGGAATAGAACAGCGAACATCCGACCGAAGCGGAGAGCCGCGCCGTGCGGTCGCCGACATCGTAGGGCGCGGACAGGATCTCGATCAGCATGCGCGCGCGGGCGGCGGCGGCTTCTTCGGAGAACACCATCGGATAGAGGAAGGCGAATTCGTCCGAGCCGACACGCGCCACGGTCGAACCCGCATCCATCGACGCGCGCAGCCGCATCGCCACCTGGACCAGAATCTCGTCGCCGGCCTTGCGGCCGAACAGATCGTTGATCGGCTTGAATCCGTCGAGATCGAGGATGCCGACCGTGAACGGCGCCGGGT
The DNA here is from genome assembly GCF_044326205.1 of Mesorhizobium sp. IMUNJ 23232. Lineage (NCBI taxonomy): Bacteria > Pseudomonadati > Pseudomonadota > Alphaproteobacteria > Hyphomicrobiales > Phyllobacteriaceae > Mesorhizobium > Mesorhizobium sp. IMUNJ 23232. The sequence goes on along the minus strand of NZ_JBIRCY010000050.1, from coordinate 14,078 downwards.
CGTCTGCCCTGTCGCTGATCAGCCGGTCGATCTTGTCGAAGAATCGCCGATGATTGCCCAGCCCGGTCAGTGGATCGGTGAAAGCCAGATCAGCCCCTTCGCTGCGGTCCGGGCCTTGGGCGAAGGACGGCTGCATTAAAATTCCCATGCAATGCACTCTTTGCATGGCAATCGTGGCAGCAAATCATTGATGAAACGTGTCGCCGCGGTGCCGAATCGATGAGTTGTTAGAATCGCGCGACTGCCGGTTCAGTGAACGCGGTAAAGGACGAGCGGCAGGCCGAGCGTTTCCGGTATCGGCTCCAACCACGACGGCACGTTGCCCTTGACGATTTCCGCCATCAGGCCGTTGGGCGCCCATTCCACCAAGGAGCCGGTTTCGCCATTGCCCGGACAGAAGGCGAGCAGGCCAATCTTCTCGCGCCGCATGACGGCATGCGCCTCTTCAGGCGCTCCCATGAAGGCGTCGAGCACCGCGACATTGCCGGCATTGTTGCGATGATACGGCCCCGCGAGCACGCGATGAGGCGTTGTCGCGATCATCGGTGCGCCAAGATTGGAGATGGTCAACACGGTGGTCGGTGGCTGCTGCGCCAGGACGGCATAGGTCGCGTCGGCGGTGCAGGTCGTCTCGCCGCCTCCCGCGTCTTGAGCGACGGCATTGTGTTTCGGTGCGATCACATTGGCGATCGCATGCGAGCCGGTGCTCCACACCAGCGTCAGCGAGACCAGCCAGGCGCAGACCATCTTGAGAGTCGCCTTCGCGGTGCGCTGCTGCGCCCCGCGCCGCGCGGCGGCCACCAGGGCTGCCAACGGGATTATTGCAAACGGCAGCGAAAAGCTGGTGCCGCGTATCTGCCAGACGCTGACCGCCGTCGCCGCGACCAGGAAAGCGAGGAGCATGAATTCGGCGCGTCGCGCGCCGTCCCGCAGCACCATCGCGACCAGAACGCCCATGGCGATGAGAGGCGTCACGTAGTTCTGGGCAATGTTCGCTGGCTGCAATTCAACGACGCGCCACAAAGGCTGTGCCTCTGTGACAGAGTCCAGCCAGAAATCGCGCATTCTCTGGTCGAGTTCGGCATAGGGATCGCCGAAACATTGCGGCGCAAGTAGGATAGCGGTGATGCCTATCGCCAGTCCCAGCACCACGAGACCAGCAAGCCGCGCCGGCATGCCCTTCGAGAAGGTGATCGCGGCAGTCGCTGCAAGCCCAAGCCCACCAAGAATGGCGACTACGCTGAGCCGCGCAGAGTAAGCGTCGCATTGCGCGATCCACCACGAGGGCGGTGGCACGGTAGCGATGAGCGCGACAGCCGCCGCACCAGCAAAACCCAGGCCGAAGCCCGTCGCCGTGCTGGCGTATTTCTCCCGCGTGAACAACAGCGTGGCCGCCGCGCAGGCGCCCGCCACGGCGACATAGGGCGCGGTCTCCATGCCGACCGCCAGCATGATCGCCGCGCAAACGCCACTGCCCGCCGCCCTGCGCCATCCCGGCGCCAGAAGCAGCGTCACCATGGCAACCGCAAGCACGAGCTGGAGATTGTGGTGGTCGAGCGCGCGGGCGGTGAACAGGCCCATGGCGTTCAGCGTGATGGCGCCGATCACCAGCGCCGGCATCATCGTGTCCGGACCGGCGAGCAGCCGCGACGCCCGCATGAGCAGGAACAGCGCCGCGACGCTGAGCAGCGCCGGCCAGACGATCTCGGCGGCCATCTCGCCCGCCGCCATGCTGCCGGTCAGCGCAGCCACCGCCAGCATGATCGCGCCGACCGGCGCGTCGACGATGCGCGACCAGTGCATGACGAAGCCGCCTTCCGGGCCCATGCGATACTGGTGCAGGTCGAACCACGGCTGCCCGCCCAGCCAGTCGCTGATCTGCGCCAGGCGCATCATGCCGTCGTTGTCGCCGCCGGAATCGAACAGCGTCGGGAAGCCCGCCGCGGCCTGCGCGGCGACGAGCAATACCGCCGCGAGCAGGCTCGCCCCGAGGTCGGCCTTCCAGCCTTCGAGATGCGACGGCCGCGTGACGGCAAGCGTTGTTGCGGTGGCCACCAACAGGGTTCCTGGTGAATTCTCTCGGATCGAATGCTAGCGGTTGCGCTTCAAGAATTCGTAAAGCGGCGGGGTCTCTGCCCGCCGATCAGCTTGGATCCGCCCGCCTGGGAAACACCCAGAGGGAGGACAGGACGTAACTCGCCGCGCTGGCGACGATGGTGACGGCCACCGACATCACAAACGGCGATCCGCCGAACCCGTCGACGGCGACGTGAGCGACAAGGCCTGAGATCAGCGCGCAGCCAAGTTGGACGGCGAGATAGCGCGGCAAGGCGTGGGAATGGTCGTGCATGCCGCCAAAAGTCCAGCCGTGCTGGCATGTATAGGCGACGGCGAAGGCTATGGCATAGGCGGCGACGCTGCCTGCGAAGGGCGCCATGCCAAGGCGCACGAACAGGTAAGACAGCGCGAAAAGCAGCGCCGCCGCGCCTACGCCGACGGTGACGAAACGCACCAGCCTGAGGCGGAGCGCGGAACGCAGCAGGTCCGTCACGCGCCCTGCGCCGCCTGACGCTTCAGCGCCGGCGCGACCTTGTCGCGGACCACCGGGATTTCCAGCACGCCGAGTAGGAAGGCCGAGAAGAAACCCTGCAGCCCGATGACGATAAGGGTCAAGCCCAGCACTACGATGCGCGGAATTTCCGAATCGAACAGCGGCCCGAAATTGAGCTTGCCCCAGCAGATCAGCGCGTAGACGAAGAAACCGGCGCCGGCGAAGAAGCAGATGGCGGCGTCGAGCGCCAGCCGGTCCGTGCTGATCGATCGCATCAGCCAGTCGGACCATGCCGTTCTCGGCAGGATGCCAGTGAGGTCGGCATAGTAGCGCGACAGCACGCCGAAGCTGACGAGCTGGACGCCTGTGACGATCATGAAGCAGGCTGCCAGGAACGTGTTGAGATCGAGCTCCATCGTGCTGTTGAGCTGCAACGGCCCGAAGAACAGCACCGCCGCCAACAGCACGCCGAGGCCGCACAGGCTGAGGCCCGGAATGACGAACAGCCAGCGCGGATTATACATCAGCAGGAATTTTAGATGCCGCCAGCCGTCGCGCCAGGTGCGCAGATGCGGCGGGCGGCTGCGGCCGTCCGGCTTCAGCGTGGTCGGCACTTCCTCGATGCGCAGGCCGGCCAGCGCGCTGCGCACCACCATCTCGCTGGCGAATTCCATGCCGGTCGTGCGCAGGTCGAGTTCACGGATGCGTGCCGTGTTGAAGCCGCGTAGCCCGCAATGGAAGTCGCCGGTGCCGATACGGAAGAACAGCCGGCCGATGAAGGAGAGAACGGGGTTGCCGAGATAGCGATGCAGCGGCGGCATGGCGCCGGGCTCGATGCCGCCCCGGAAGCGGTTGCCCATCACCAGTTCCGCGCCGCTGCGCAGCCGCGTCACGAAAGCGTCGAGCGCGCTGAAATCGTAGGAATCGTCGGCATCGCCCATGATGATGAAACGGCCGCGCGCCGCGGCAATCCCGCCCAGCAATGCCGCGCCGTAGCCCTTCTGCGGCACGGGAACGACGCGCGCGCCGAGCCCCTTGGCGATGTCTTGCGAGCCGTCGATGCTGCCATTGTCGGCGATCAGCACCTCGCCGGATATGCCTGCGCCGATCAGATAGGCGCGCGCCTTGCCGATGCAGGTAGCGAGAGTCTCAGCCTCGTTGAGGCAGGGCATGAGGATGGTCAGTTCCAGTTCCGCAGGGTCTTCGAACTGGGCGTGATCTTCGCGCCGCTTGGCCGCGACTGCATTCATGGCGGTGTCCACTCCATCCGTTCCACATTCGGCCTTCGCGTTGCATCGCCGCGTCCGCCGTTGAGACGGACCTAAGCACAGAGTGATTGGCGTCCTGTTAATTCTTTGCCTCAACTTCGCATTTCGTTTCGTTCAGAAGCGGCGTCAGGCTTTTGGGGTGTACTGCGCGGGCTTTTGTGCTGCCGAAGTCGAATTGACAGGATTTCGCCGGCTGACATCATCGCAGCGGGGGGGCAAAAACCAGCGACTTAACCCCAGCATCGGCGCGGCTAGCGCCGGGAGGAAACCATGAGGAAAATGATGACGGCTGCCCTGGCGGGCGCCGCGTTCACGGCGTCGCTTGTCGGATTTGCCGCCGCACAGGAAGACAATGACTGGATCGGCACCTGGACAGCCAGCGCTCAACCGGCCTGGGAGGCGGATTTCGCCGTGCCGCTCGGCATGCAGGCTAATCTCTGGAACCACACGATCAGGCAGGTTGCGCGCGTCAGCATCGGCGGCGACAAGGTCCGCATCATCGTGTCCAACGAATACGGCAAGCTGCCGCTCAAGATCGGCGCCGCACAGATCGGCGTCACCAAGGATGGCGCCGCGATCCAGCCGGGCACTGGCAAGGCCCTGACGTTCAGCGGCAGCCCATCAATCACCATTCCGCCGGGCGCGCCGGTCATCAGCGATCCGGTTGACCTGAAGGTGGAGCCGCTTTCGGAGCTCTCTGTCAGCCTGTTCTTCCCGGAAAGCGCGCCGGCAACGACCATGCATTGGGACGGCCATCAGACTGCTTTCATCGCCGCCGGCAACAAGGTCGCGGACGAAGAGCTGAAAGCCGATTCCACGCAGACGCAGCGCGCCTTCCTGACGGGCATCATGGTCGAGGCCCCTGACGATGCCAGCGCCATCGTGCTGTTCGGCGATTCCATCACCGATGGCGACGGCTCGACCGTCGACGGCAACGACCGCTGGCCGGACACGCTGGCCGAACGGCTGGCGCAGGCGGGCGGCGCACCGGTCGCCGTGCTCAACCAGGGAATTTCGGGAGCCAAGGTTCTGAGCGACCGCATGGGCGTCAACGCCCTGGCGCGCTTCGACCGTGACGTGCTCAACCAGCCGAATGCCGACACCGTCGTCTTGATGATGGGCATAAACGACATCGGCTGGCCGGGCTCGGGCCTGGCCCTGCATGATCCCGAGCCGACCGCTGAGGACATCATCGCCGGATACCGGCAGCTCATCGCGCGCGCCCACGCGGACGGCATGCGCATCATCGGCGCGACGCTGACGCCGTTCGGCGATTCCTTCGCCGGGACGCCGTTCGAAGGTTATTATACGCCCGAGAAGGAGAAGATCCGGCTTGCCGTCAACGAATTCATCCGCAACAGCAAGGAGTTCGACGGCGTCATCGATTTCGACAAGGTCGTCGTCGACCCGCAAAAGCCCGGCTATATCAAGCCGGAATTCGACAAGGGTGACCACCTGCATCCGAATGCGGCGGGTTATGACGCCATGGCCAATTCGATCGACCTCAAACTTCTCACAGGAGAATAGGTCTTGCGGCGGCGTTTCGCCGTTGGCGAGACGCCGCCGGCCTTGCGTCCGAACGTTTGCGCTGTCCTGCTTCCAGCCAAGGCTGGCCGATTGGCAGGATGACCCGGACGCGATACATGCGGTGCCGATACGGGCAACGCAACGCGGAAGGGCCTCATGCCGCTCAAGATCGCCGTCCAGATGGATCATGTGTCGACGGTGAACATCGCCGGCGACACCAGCTTCGCCCTTTCGCTGGAAGCGCAGCGGCGCGGCCACTCGCTCTTCCACTACACGCCCGACCGGCTGACGCTGGCCGGCGGCAAGGTGTTTGCGCGCATCGAGGAGATGACCGTGCGCGACGAGAAGGGCAGCCATTTCACGCTCGGCGACCCGGTCAGGACCGATTTGTCGGAGATGGATGTCATCCTGCTCCGGCAGGACCCGCCTTTCGACATGAACTACATCACCACGACGCATATTCTCGAGCGCATCCATCCGAAGACGCTGGTGGTCAACGATCCGGCCTGGGTGCGCAACAGCCCGGAAAAGATATTCGTCACCGAATTCCCGGACCTGATGCCGGAAACGCTGATCACCAAGGACCCGCAGGAGGTGGCGGCCTTCCGCAGGCAGCATGGCGACATCATCATCAAGCCGCTGTACGGCAATGGCGGCGCCGGCATTTTTCATCTGCACGAGGCCGACCGCAACCTCGCCTCGCTGCTCGAAATGTTTGCCCAGATGTTCCGCGAGCCCTTCATCGTGCAACGCTATCTGAAGGACGTGCGCAAGGGCGACAAGCGCATCATCCTGATCGACGGCGAAGTGGCGGGCGCCATCAATCGCGTGCCGGCCGAACATGACAGCCGCTCCAACATGCATGTCGGCGGCCGCGCCGAGAAGACCGAACTCACCAACCAGGAACGCGAGATCTGCGCCCGTATCGGCCCGTCGTTGAAAGAGCGCGGTTTCATCCTGGTCGGCATCGACGTGATCGGCGGCTACATGACCGAGATCAACGTCACTTCGCCGACCGGGGTGCGCGAAGTGAAGCGTTTCGGCGGCGCCGATATCGCCGCCCTGTTCTGGGACGCGGTGGAAGCGAAACTGGCCTGAACAAACACGCCACGAAAGGCGTCGTTCATCCGGAACAATGTTCTTGTAATGTTCTTGATGAAATAAAAAATCTGTGCTTCACTCCTCTCGCGCGGGCCAGGGCTCTTCATCCGCGCATCGGAGAAGCTACATGGTCGCGCGCGTACGCACGGTGGCGTTCCAGGGCATTGAGGCGGTTCCCGTCGACGTGCAGGTGATGATCGCGCCGGGAAAACCGAACATCCACATCGTCGGGCTTCCCGACAAGGCGGTGGCCGAAAGCCGCGAGCGGGTGCAGGCGGCGCTGCACGCATCCGGCCTGTCAATGCCGGCCAAGAAAGTGACTGTCAATCTGGCGCCCGCCGACCTTCCGAAGGAGGGCAGCCATTACGACCTGCCTATTGCACTCGGCCTGATGGCCGCGCTCGGCGCGGTGCCGGGCGATGCGCTGTCGGGATACGTCGTGCTCGGCGAACTGTCGCTCGACGGCACCATAGCCTCAGTTGCCGGCACGCTGCCGGCGGCAATCGGGGCCAACGCCGACGGCAAGGGCCTGATTTGCCCATCGGCTTGCGGCTCCGAAGCCGCATGGGCCGGCGAAGAGATCGAGATCCTTGCACCGCGCAGCCTTGTCGCCATCGCCAACCATTTTCGTGGCACGCAGGTGCTGGCGCGGCCAGAGGCGAAGGTGCATGTGCCGGCCGACAATCTGCCGGACCTTGCCGACATCAAGGGCCAGGAGACGGCGCGGCGGGCGCTGGAGGTTGCGGCCGCCGGTGGACATAATCTCTTGATGATCGGCCCGCCCGGCTCGGGAAAATCCATGCTGGCGCAACGGCTCCCATCGATCCTGCCGCCGCTGTCGCCGAAGGAGCTTCTCGAAGTGTCGATGGTGGCCTCGATCGCCGGCGAGCTTGCGGGCGGACGGCTGACCAACCGCCGGCCGTTCCGCGCCCCGCATCATTCCGCCTCGATGGCGGCGATGGTCGGCGGCGGCCTGCGCGTGCGCCCCGGTGAGGTGTCACTGGCGCATCATGGCGTTCTTTTCCTCGACGAATTCCCGGAATTCTCTCCGGTCGTGCTGGATTCGCTGCGCCAGCCGATCGAGGCCGGCGAATGCGTGATCGCGCGCGCCAACACCCGCGTCACCTATCCGGCGCGGATGCAACTGATCGCCGCGATGAACCCGTGCCGCTGCGGCATGTCCGGCGAACCGGGGTTCCGCTGCGCGCGCGGCGACCGCTGCCGCACCGAGTATCAGGGGCGGATTTCCGGGCCGCTGCTCGACCGCATCGATCTGCGGATCGAGGTTCCGGCGGTCAGCGCGAGCGACCTGATCCGGCCGGCGAAGTCAGAAGCGAGCGCCGACGTCGCCAGGCGTGTCGCCGCCGCGCGGACGATCCAGCGCCGGCGCTTCGAGGAGATCGGCGCGTCGATCACCACGAATGCCCATTGCCCTACAGCACTGGTCGAGGAGATCGCCCGGCCCGACGCCGCTGGCGAAGCGCTGTTGCGCGACGCCAGCGAGAAGCTGGGTTTCTCGGCGAGAGCCTATCATCGGGTGCTGAAGGTGGCGCGCACGCTGGCCGACCTGGACGAGAGCGAGACCGTCCGCCGCATCCATCTCGCCGAAGCGATTTCCTACCGCATCGCCGCGGAGAGACTGGCGCAGGCGGCGTAGGCGACTATGTCCGGGACCTGCCTAATCTAGCGCTTGGGCAGACCGGCGCGGATAGAAGCCGGGATGATCGTTGGAGCGATATGGAATGATCGGCGTGGCGACCGATCAACTATTGCACAGAGCCGACCAGCGGAGCGGAGCCTTCGCGGATGGTCACCCAGCGGCCGGTATGGTTCGAAGCCTGCCGCTTGAGGAAACGATAGCCGGTCTGGCTCCAGTCGCGGACCGAATTGGTGAGGTTGTCGAGGACGAAGTCGCCCTTGTCGGTGCGCACGGTCAGCACTGCATGGCCCTCGCCGTCCGGCTTGCGCACGACCGTCACCAGTAGGTTCGCCAGCGACAGGCCGCGCTGCTGCAACTCGCGGCGCTTCTCCAGCACATAGTCCTCGCAGTCGCCGACACCCTTGTCCGGATAGGCCCAGACCTCGTCCTTGCCGTAGATGTCGAGGTCGTTCATCGGCTTGACGACCGCGTTCACGGTTGCGTTGACGCTGACCAATTGGCTCCACAACGCGCCGGACATGCGCTCCGGCCCGCGGTCGCGCGGGCGGATCGAACACTCGGCCGGATTGACCTTGCAGAATTCGTAGTGGCCGATCGGCTGCGAGGTGAGGCCGCCGGTGATCATGGGCTGGGAGGCAAAGGCATTGCCGGCAGACAGCGCACCGGTCGCCGAAGCCACCAGCATGCCGATGCGCATCATCGTGCGCCGCGTCCGCGGAGAGGATTGCATAGCCCACTCGCCCTTTGTCGTTAACAAAACGTTAAGGTCGATTTGCCGGCCAAGTCAATTCATATGGGAGAACAGTTTCGCGTGATGGTTACCGCCGGGGTATATGCGCGACGAATCTGCAACAGGCAGCGAGACTTGGCTGCTCGTAAAGCGGGCAGAAGCCGCCCTTCGACCCTGCCGATCAGCCAGGATGCAGGTGCGAAGGGAATCAGGCCTTGGCGGTGCTGACGAGGCGCGGCCGGAGCGGCACGCGGTTGTCCTTGCCGTAGCTCGACATGAAGTCGACGATGCGCGGCAGGATCTCGGCGCGGAAGCGCGAGCCGTTGAAGACGCCGTAGTGGCCGACGGCCGGCTGCATGTAGTGGGCGCGCATGTCGTCCGGGATGTTGACACAGAGGTCGTGCGCTGCCTGGGTCTGGCCGAGACCGGAAATGTCGTCATTCTCGCCCTCGACGGTGAGCAGGGCGATGTTGCGGATCGCCGCCGGGTCGACGGGCGTGCCGCGATGCGTCATCTCGCCCTTCGGCAGAGCATGCCGGACGAACACGGTGTCCACCGTCTGCAGATAGAACTCGGCGGTCAGATCCATCACCGCCAGGTATTCATCGTAGAAGTCACGGTGCTTCTCGGCGCTGTCGCCGTCGTTTTTGACCAGATGCATGAAGAACTGCTTGTGCGCCGTGATGTGGCGGTCGAGGTTCATGCTCATGAACCCCGAAAGCTGCAGGAAACCCGGATAGACGTCGCGCATGACGCCAGGCGCCGGCCACGGCACCGGCATGATCACATTCTCGCGGAACCAGTCGATGCCCTTCTCCTGGGCGAGCAGATTGACGACGGTCGGGTTGCGGCGCGTGTCGATCGGGCCGCCCATAAGCGTCATGGTCGAAGGAGCGTAGCGGTCGCCGCGCGCTTCCATCAGCGCCGCGGCTGCAAGCACCGGCACGGAAGGCTGGCACACCGCCATCACATGTGTGTTCGGCCCGAGCATGTGCAGCATGTCGACGATGTAGTCGATATAATCGTCGAGATCGAAGCGGCCTGCAGCGGCCGGCACCATGCGGGCATCGGTCCAGTCGGTGATATGAACGTCGGCATGCGGCAGCATGGCGTCCACGGTCCCGCGCAGCAGCGTCGCGTAGTGGCCGGACATCGGCGCCACGATCAGCAGCTTGGGGTCGTTTTTGCGCCGCGCCGGCAGGTCGCGCACGAAATGGATCAGGTTGCAGAAGGGACGCGACCAGACAACCTTCTCGGCCACCGCAACCGGCTTCCAATCGACGACCGTCTTTTCGATATTGAAAGCGGGCTTGCCATAGCGGCGGGTGGTGCGCTCGAAAAGCTCTGCCATCCCCGCCACAGAGCGCCCGAACGCCGTCAGCGACAGCGGGTTTATGGGATTGGAATAGAACAGCCGAACCGCATCCGCATAGGCCCGATAGGGCTGCATCGCGGCGTGGCTCATCTCATACATCTGATAGAACATGCAACAACCCCTCTGCCGCGCGGACGGCGCGGCAACCCGCCCATCGTTAGACAACGAAGTTAACGATCTATTGTTGCGATGCAATAGATGCGCCTGCGAGAGGTGGTCTCATCCTTTGGTCCAAGATCACGGCCGGGAAATGGGGTACCCGATCGGGCTCAGACCCCCTCGACCAGCACGATCTCGCCCTCGGCGTATTTCTGCCGGATCACCTTGGCTGCCTGGTATTCCGGTGAGTGGTAGCAGTCATGGGCGGCTTGAAGCGACGCGAATTCGATCACCACATTGCGGCCCCGCCCAGGGCCTTCCGCCAGTTCGTGGGCGCCACCGCGCGCCAGCATTTTTGCGCCATGTTTGTCGAAGGCAAGTTTCGACGCGGCGACATAGGCCTTGTAGCCTTCGGCATCGCGCACATCGACGCGGGCGATCCAGTATCCCTTGGGCATTTTTCCTCCGTGATCTCTGCGCCGAAGTCGCCGCTCAGGCGGCTTGTCCAGCCGCCGCCATCTCGGCGATGATCGCCTGGGCCGCGTCGCGTCGGTCCGGCGCGGCGATGATCGGGCGGGCGACGACAAGGTGGCTGGCGCCGGCCCGGATCGCATCCCCGGGCGCGACCACGCGCTTCTGGTCGCCATGCTCGGCTCCGGCCGGCCGTATGCCGGGCGTCACCACAGCCATATCCGGCCCGACGATCTTGCGTGCGGCGGCGGCCTCGCCGGCGGAGCAGACGATGCCACCCATGCCGGCAATGCGGGCCTGCTCGGCGCGGCGCAGCACCAGCGTGTGCGGGTCGTATTCGTAACCGGCGTCGATCAGGTCCTGCTCGTCCATGGAGGTCAGCACGGTGACTGCCAGCAGGCAGAGCGGCGTGCCGCGCGCCGCCTCGACGGCCGCCCGCATCGCTTTCGGATAAGCGTGCAGCGTCAGCATGGTCATGCCCATCCTGGCGATGTTCTCGACGCCTTTCGCCACGGTGTTGTCGATGTCGAGCAGCTTCATGTCGAGGAAGACACTCTTGCCCGACTCGACCAGTTCGCGGGCAAAGGCCAGACCGCCGGCGAAGGCGAGCTGGTAGCCGATCTTATAGAAGGAAACCACGCCGTCGAGGTCGCGCACGACCGCTTGCGCCGTCCTCAGGTCCGGCACGTCGAGCCCGACGATCAGGCGCTTGGCGATATCGTCATGCGGCATCGAAGACTCCGTCGAAGCTCTCCATTGGTGTCCAGTCGCAGAGAAGCGCGCGGTCGACAAGACGAAATGCGAATATGTTGCCGCCCCCGGCCGGTTGGTCTTCGCTGCGGGAGATCGACCGTCCGGCGAGCCGGCATTTGAGCAGCGTGCCGACTGCGCCATGTCCGACGAAGAGAACCGGCAGTACCGGGTCATGGGCATCGAGGATGCGATCGACGGCACGGGTGATTCGTGCCGAGGCGTCGGTTGCGCGTTCCCAGCCGTCCCAGGAAACCTCGGGTTCAGCGAAGAACCGGTCGGCGGCCGCCTCGAATGCTTGCGGTTCGAGAAATCCAGTCGAGGACCGGTCATTCTCGCCAAGATTAGCATGGGTCTCGATGTCGAGATCGAGCCGACTTGCAATGATGACTGCCGTTTCGGCCGCCTTGCGTTCCTCGCTGGCGACTATCCGCCGGACGGATCCGACCCATGTGCGCCTGGCCAATGCCTCCGTGCGGTCCAGCCCTCTCGCCGAAAGCCCCCACAGCGGCAGGGGAACGCTCCGGTCGATTTCGACCTGCGGATGGGTGAGGTAATAGGCGATCAATGCTGGTAGCGGCCCGACAGCATCACCGCGCGTTCGATCAGCGCGCGGCAGAGCCGCTGCATGCCATTGCGCAGCCGCTCTTCCCGGAAGTCGCCATGATCGTCAAAGGCATCTCCGCCATGTGGAACCGAAACTTGCTGCGGGATCACCTCCATCTGGATATGCGACAGCACGGCGCGTAGATGGTTGGCGCTGCGGATGCCGGCGAAATGGCCTTCGGAGGACGAGCAGATCGCCACGACCTTGCCGGGCAGCGGCCGCAGCGCGATGCCGCGATCCTTGCGCACCCGGCTGATCCAGTCGATCGTGTTCTTCACGAGAGGCGGCATCGAGCCGTTATATTCCGGCGTGGCGATCAGAATTCCGTCGTGATCGATGAACAATCGGGCCAGCTTCACGGCGTTTTCCGGAACGCCTTTTTCCGCTTCCAGGTCCTGATCCATGATCGGCAGCGGATAGTCGGTAAGCGAGATGCGGGTCACTTCCGCGCCCTGCAGCGCGAGTTCCTTCATCGCCGCGTCGGCCGTCTTGCCGCTATAGGCGCCAGTGCGGATCGAGCCGGCGAACACGAGAATTTTCGGATTCAACGGTGTCCGCGCCCCGGCCGCGTATCAAAGCCGTTCATCAATTGCCGCGGCCCCGCCGATAGACCCACAATTGCGTGGGCGGGATGTTGCGGATGACAAAGTCGAAATGTTTGACGCTGTAGTTGCCAAGGCCAGGCGGCACAGGCGATTTCGGCCCATAGGTCAGCTGGATGATCGGCCGCCCATCCGGAATGCGGTCGAGCAGATCCTCGATATAGGCGACGCGCTGTTGCACCGGGAAATTGAGCAGCGGCACGCCCGAGACGACGCTGTCGAAACGCTTCGGCGCATCCTCGCCCAGCGTCGCGTCGAGGTCGAAGGCGTCGCCTTCGATTACGTTGACGCCCGGGAAATTGCGCCTGAGATGACGAACGAAGTCCGGAGAATATTCGACGGCGTAGAGCTTCGCGGCAGGCAAACCGCGCCCCAGTATGGCGCGGGTGATCACGCCGGTTCCGGGCCCGATCTCCAGCACCGGCAGGCCGGAAGAAATGTCGACGACCGACGCCATGCGTTTTGCGGTGATCGAGCTGGTAGGGATGATCGACCCGACAGCCTTTGGCTTGTCGATCCAGCCCTTGAAAAAGCGAAGCTCGTCGTCGAACTTCTCGGCCAGTGCCTTGCGCAACTCCGATCCGCGTCGCATGGGCCAGACTCCCTGTCGCTTTCGGGGATCAATAGCAGCCTGACTCCCCATTGCAAGGGCGTTGGTGCATGGATCTGGCTCGGGTCCATCACGATCCCTGCCGGTCCAGCATGACGTGGATCCTGCGATAGCCGAACCGCCGGCGCTCCGCCGCCACAGCCTTCATCGCCACGCGCAAGGGAGCATCGTCCAGAAGGGCGCCGGTGCGGCGCACCGTAGAACGGCCGATCTTCAAAGCCTGACACGCCCGACGCTAGCTCATCCCGTGCATCTCGCAGGCATGAGGTGAGCTTGCGAACGCTTTCCGCTTGGCATCGGGCGCCACCATTGTTTGCGGCGATGTACTTCAGAATCGCGTTGTCGAGCATCTGCTCGGCCAGCGGCTTCGCAGAGCCCGCTCAAAAGCGGGCAGGAGGGGCGCTTGACGTTTCGTTAGCTCATCGACATCGCAGCTATGCTTGCGCTGCGGCGAAAGGCCGGGCCGAAAACGCAACACCGGCTGCAAATATGGATATGCAGAAAATTTGCAAACGCGCTGTTGACACGCCGAGTGGGCGTCGCCTATATGCGCCACACCAACGACGGCGGTGACGCTGCTGGCGACGAAGAAGTTTGCTTCTGTGTTTCGCATAGTTGGACGAAATCAAGAGAGCCGCGTAAGCGACACTCGGACGGCCCGGAGCCAAAAGCACAACGGGCCACGATCTTGCGTTTTGCGAGGTCTGTTCTTTGAAAACTGAAGATT
>NZ_JBIRCY010000049.1:0-52295 GCF_044326205.1 Mesorhizobium sp. IMUNJ 23232 | reverse complement strand
TCTGCGGCCTGCCTCCTCCGCGTTGCTGGACAGCCCGGCCGCCGCCGCGCTGGCCGCCGCCCATCGATCTCTGGCCGCGATTGGATTGGACTTTCGAGACCTTGCCGCGATCGACATTGCCCAGCCCGGAAGGCTTGTTTGGCCGGTTGCTGGCCTTGCCGCCGGCCTTCGGCTTGCCGGCAGGGCGATTGACGTTGGCCGGCCGCTTGGCGTCGGACCGAGCAGCATCGCGCCTGGCTCCATCAGGCCGCGCGGCCGGTCTCGGTAAATCGGAGCCGGCCCGTGCCCGGTCGCCCTGCGGCTTGTTCTTGAGGCCCTCGAGCGTCGACTTGCGGATGTCCTGGGCTTTTGCCGCGCGGGCCGGATTGTTGGTAGGCCTGTCACGCCGGATGTTGGCTGCCCGGTTGCCGATGTTGTTTCTGCCGTTCGCTTCGACCCGGTTCTTGATGTTGGTGCGGTCGAATTTGGCGAGCTGGTCCCGGTCGAAGTTGATCTTCGAGCGGTCGATGTTCTTCCAGTCGACGTCCTTAAGATTGAGCTTGCCGTCGAAGTCGATGTCGTTGAAACACTTGTTGCAGTCGATATCGATGTCGCCGCCGTCCCAGTTGCCGCCCCAAACCCCCCAGTCGTCCCAGTCGACCGCCGCCGCCCAGATCCCCCCGGTCACCGCCGCTGCGAAGAAGGTCGCGCCCGGATACCAGTAGCTCGGATAGGGTTCCGGATAGTAGGAGATCGGCTCGGGCGGATAGTCCTCCACATAAAGCATCTGCGGCTCGTAGCGCGGCACATAGACCTTCTCGGTGTTGACCGACTGGATGACGATGTTGTCGCCCTGCGTCTCGACCTTCATCTTGTCGTCGGTCTTGACGATGTCTTTCGCCACCGCTTCCTCGCGCAACTGCTGGATGGCGATCAGCACGTCCTTCTGCTGATAGGCAATGGCGTCGCCGAGCTGCTGCGTCCACTCCAGATCGTCGCTCATCATCTTGACGACCTCGGGATAGTTGAGCAGCGAGATCACGCTGCCGTCCCAGCTCTCCTTCGGCTTGAGGTTCTTGTCCTTGGCGTAGGCGTCGAGATAGCGCTGCGCCTCGATGATCTGCAGCGGGTAGAGCGACGCCGCGGTGATCACTGCGATCAGCTCGTCCGGATAGAGCGCAATGCGCGCCACCAGCACTTCAAGCTCGTCCGCGCTCAGCGGTTCGGGCGTCTCAGCCACAGGGGCGGAAGGGGCGGCCGCCGCCGTCTTTTGTTCCTGCGCGGCCGTCGGGTCGGCCGCAAATATCAGCAGGCCCATACACGCCGCAGCGCCGGCTGCCCTTAGAATGGCGTTGAAGGTCATGTTTCAACTCCCCTGTGTCTGTGCCGCAACCCCGGCCTAGTTTCGCTCGAAGCATTGGGGCAGGATGAAATCGTCGCAAACGCCCTCGATATCCTGGACCCTCATGTAGCCTTTCGATGTCAGGCACGCGGCAACAGCTTCGAAAGTGCGAGGATCACTTTCTGAAACGACGGCCCGGTTGACCGGGGCGCTGTTCGGATCGCCGGTCTCCGTCCGGCTGGCTTCGAGCTTGCACTGGTCGATATCCTGCCTGCTGGCATGCTCGCCGGCCGCTCCGGTGAGAACGAAAGCAGCCAAGCCCGCCACGACAATACGGGGTCTCATCAAACCGGCCCTCGTCGGTTCGAGCCATCGACTTCCATGCTTCGCGACACAACTTCCGATCAAAACGGGCAATTGCAAAACCTCGCATCCTGGGCCTCGCTGGTTCATGGGTGCCAGCTCATGCCCTGGAACTCCTTGCTGACCGGCGCTCCCTCCTCGCCACAAGAGGTTGCGCGGCGATTGTCTTTCGCTGAGAGGCCAGTTTCCTCCAATGCCAGGCAGTTGGCACAATCGAGCTCGGGCGTGCCAAGCCCGCCGAGCGCTACATTTCACCGGAGCAGGACCTATTGATAGGTCGCGGAGGGTTACTTACTAGGCTTTACGTGTGCCGATTTGCTCAGCACTCCCAACGGCATGAGACTGTCGGTCGGATATGGATCGACTGCTTGCTCAACTTAACGACGACCATGAAGACCATTGGCGTCAGTCGGCGCTTGCCCGAAGCACATGCTCGGAGGTCTGCCGTGGGCACGCTCGTTGAGTATATTACCGTATCTTCGGCCCAACTTCGGCGGCGAGCCGCAAAATTCCGCACATGTCGTGCTAACCTTTCAAATCGGCAACCTTTGACCGGACCCACCGACATGGCCGCAGACAAACCGACCGACCCGAAAGCGACGCCCATATCCGCCTCCGAGCTCCGCCAAAAGCTGCTCGAAAAGGAGATGGAGAAAATATCGCAATATCGAAAGGAACAAGACGCCAAGCAGAAGGAACTCACCAAATTCACGGACGAGTTCCTCGGCAAGCACGTGACCGAGGAAGAAATCGCAACGGTGCGACGCCTGGTCATGATCGCCGTCGAGGCCGGCAAGCTCGAGGCAATGGTCTACAGCTTCCCGTCGAACCTTTGCACCGATAGCGGCCGTGCCATCAACAGCAACGACCCGGACTGGCCGCAGACGCTGCAAGGCAAGGCCAAGGAGTTCTTCGAACGCTATCAGACGTTTGGGAAACCCCAAGGCTACAAGCTCAAGGCCATGATCATCAATTTCCCGGGCGGCATTCCGGGCGATGTCGGCTTCTTCCTGAGCTGGGCCCCCGAGGCAAAGTGAAAGGTCGAGCCCTCCTCGTGCGGGCTCCATCCCTTACATCATCACGTCGGGCACGAAATTGTGCGGGGAGGAATCCTCGACGTAGTCGTCCGGTCGTTTCTGCCGCTTGCCCAGCTTTGGTTCCTCGAATTTTGGCGGTTCGTAGGGCAGGGACTTCAAAAGGTGTGTGATGCAGTTGATCCGCGCCTTCTTCTTGTCGTTCGATTGCACGATCCACCACGGCGCTTGAGGCGTGTTGGTGAGGCGGAGCATTTCGTCGTAGGCCTTCGAATAGTCCCACCAGCGTCGATAGGATTCGAGGTCCATCGGGCTCAGCTTCCATTGCCGCAGCGGGTCTTCTATGCGGCGCCTGAAGCGCTTCTCCTGCTCTTCCTCACTGACGGTGAGAAAATACTTCAGCAGCGTGATGCCGGACTCGACGATCGCAGCTTCGAAAGCGGGGCATTGTTCCAGAAACCGGCGTGCCTGCTTGTCGGTGCAGAAGCCCATCACCCGTTCGACGCCGGGACGGTTGTACCAGCTGCGGTCGAAGATCACGACCTCGCCGGCGGCCGGCAGATGGCGGATATAGCGCTGCATGTAGATTTGCGATTTCTCGCGATCGGAGGGAGCGGGCAGCGCGACAATGCGGAAAACCCGCGGGCTGAGGCGCTCGGTTATGCGCCTTATAAGCCCGCCCTTGCCGGCGGCGTCTCGTCCTTCAAAGATGATCACCACGCGCGCGCCGGTCGACTTCACCCACGCCTGCAGGTGCGCAAGCTCGATCTGTAGCCGAGCGAGTTCCTTGGTGTATTTCCCGCCCTTGACTTCATCGGGAGGATTGGCGGCCTCGTCCGCCGCGGCTTGCAAGGTGTCCGCCTCGACAATCTCGGCAGCCGAAGTCTGGTCGGCCTTCTTATTTTTCTTCTTGCTCATGTTGTCCTCCCTTGGAATGAAGCCGCGTCAGGACGGCTCTTGCGTTTTCGGCTTGCTGTCGCCGCGGGCCTCGAAGGCGCGAAGAGCGTCTTCGAGATCATCGAAGACCATCGCGGGACCGATCGTCTCTAGGACACCGGCACGTTCGAGCAATGCGCGCGCGTCGGCGTGCAGTTCCGCCAGGCCAATGGCGATTCCTCGCTTGGCCAGGTCGTTGGCGAAATCGTCGAGCATGCCCGCGCCAGTGCTGTCGACCTGGGCGATCGCACTGGCATCGAGCACGAACCATTGCGTATCCGAGGGAAGCGTCTCGGCGATGGCGCGCAGCCGCGCCTCGACATAATCCGAATTGAAGAAGAGCAGGCTGCCCTGGACGATGGTGATGGCGAGTCCCGGAACGGCATGGGCGGAAGGCGTGCGATGCAGCTTATAGAAGCCGTCGCGTCCCGGTATCCGGCCGAGCATGGCTTCGCGCGGAAACATCATCTGGCGCAGCACGTAGAGCAGCGTGGCTCCGATTGCGATCACGACGCCGTAAAGGACGCCAAGACCGATCGGCCCGAACAGCGCGATCAGCGCGAACACGAATTCCATGGGACTGATGCGCCAGATCTGACGCAGGGCGTTTAGATCGATCAGGCTTATTGCGGCCGCGACCAGAATTGCCCCGAGCGCGGGTACCGGCAGGATCCTCAGCGCGTCGCTCAGGAAGAGCACCGTGGCGAGCAGGGTGGCGGCTGCGACGATGCTTGCGATTTGCGATCGCCCGCCGACACTCGTGTTGATCGCGGTCCGCGAGTCTGACGCCGTGACGGGAAAGGCGCCATAGAGACCGGCCGCGATGTTGGCGGCGCCGAAGCCGACCAGTTCGCGGTCGGCGTCGACATGATAGCCGCCGCGGGCGCCGAAGCTGCGCGCCGTGACGATGCCGGCACCGAAGCTGACCAGAAAGATCGCGGCAGACCCGGACAGAATGAGGTCGAACGGCAGGTTCGTGAACGCAGGCAGGTGCAGTCTGGGCAGCATGGTGGGAACATCGCCGACAACGGCGATGCCGTGCCCGCGAAAGTCGAACAACAGAGACAGCACCACCGAGATCACGACGACAAGTACAGGGCCGGGAATGGGAAGGCGCAGGGCTGTTGCCATCTGCAGAAGAGCAAACATGGCCAAGGCGAGGATCAGGGATGGCCAATGGATCAGGCCTGCTTTCCGGGCGAGCTCCAGCAAGGGAGAGATCAAACCGTCGGCGTCGATCGGCACGCCGGTCACTCTCTTGATCTGTCCGATCATGATCGATAGCGAGATGCCGGCGAAGAAGCCGATGAGGATCGGCCTCGACAGGAAGCTTGCTATGATGCCGAGGTGGAGCACCCGCGCCAGCAGGCAGAGCGTGCCCACGCACAGCGCCATCGCCGCCGCGATGGCGACGCGATCGGCCTCCGGGGCGGCTGCCAGCACAGCCGCCATGGCTGCCGCCAGCACCGTCATCGTGGCCGCGTCAGGCCCGACGATGAGTTGCCGGGACGGTCCAAACAAGGCGTAGGCAACCAGCGGCGTAATGCTGGCGTAGAGCCCTGTTTCCGGCGGCAAACCGGCGATCGCCGGGTATGCTATCGCGCTCGGCAAGCCGACGGCGGCGATCGCCAGCCCGGCCGAGATGTCATTGCGAAGCCAAGGCAGCCGATAACCCCGAAGCCCTTGGGCCAATGGCAAAGACTGGAGACTGAGTTTCATCTCCGGCACGCCGCTTGGTCAGTGACCGCTCAGAACGAGCGTCTGTATCGGGAGCAGAATGGCCTGCAGCCGCAACAGCAGGGCATGCACAAGCCCGACGGTGTCGATCAGATGCAGATAGAGCCAGCGTCCGGTGCTGATATCCGGCGATGCGAGCTCGTCGTGGTTGTTGGTATAGGCATTGGCAATGCAACTGCTGCCAAGCGGAATGTCGTCCACCAAACCGGGATAAAGAGGTTCGAGATAGACGGTAATTGTGCCTGGCCGGGCAATCTGCGCTATGTCGACCAGTTGATCGGTCGGCCGGACTTGCCCGGACGCGATCACGTGCTGGACTTCGGTTACGACCATCGGAATGATTGTAAATGGCTTGGCGGCGCAGGTCGCCTCCGCGATCATGCCAACCTTTATCACCTGTGCCTCGATCTGCAGAAAACCTCCGATGAAACCAATCCGCCTATCCGTGGTAGGCACCAGAATGCCGGCGGACCGGATCATCGGATTGACGACATCGCCGGCCCGCAGCGCGAACTGCTGGACCACGCCGGTTACGCCGGCGCGTACGACCGTCCTGTCCAGCTCCACCTGGGCTTGCGCCAGGGCCGCCTCGGCGCTTGCCTTCTGGGCCGGTAGCAGGCTTGATATCTGGGTCTGCAGAACCTCCTTGCTGGCCATTGCCTCTCTCACTGCACCTTCGCGCCCGTCGGCGGCAACCTTAAGCCGCTCCAACTCGCGCTTGGTGACGACGTCGGCGTTGCGCTTCATCAATTCGGTTTTGGTATTCAGCTCATCCTGCGCCTGCATATAGGCGGCTTCGGCCTGTGTGATCCTGCCGTCCGCGGCTGCGAGTTCCATCTTCGCGACCTGCAGTTGGGCGTCGATCTCCGCCGAGCGGCGGCGCGCCGTCTCCAGAGCGGCTTCCTCCTCACTGCTGTCGAGCCGGAACAATGGCGCGCCGGCCTTCACCTCTTCGTTGAGCTTGACGAAGACCTCGGCCACGCGCCCGTTCTTCTCTGGCAGGATTGTCACAGTACGGAAGGCGGCAATTACGTTGTTGCTCGCGGGATGGAAATAGAAGATGAGCGTGATCAGCGCGACGGTGAGGACAAGGCACGCGGTGATCCCGTACCGCAGTTCGTACCAGACCGTATAGATCGTGATCTCCCGACCGATCCTTTTGCCCTGCACGAACCGCCGAAACAGAAAATCAGGAAAGATCGTCAGCAGCGAGCATAGGAACAGTTCGACCATGCTTCACGCCTTTTCGTCGGAAACGCTTTGCGAGGTTTGCTGCGGTTGCGCAACAACCGGATTCTCTGGCGCCGCGGGGACGGCAGCTTGTTCCGGCGAGGGCGGCTGATCGTAACGGCTGGCGATGCGGCTGAGAGAGTCCGCGATCGAAACCGCCGGTGTCCTGAAGTCCGGGAACTGAACCATCGCCAGCAGCAGGCCGGCGATCCAGAACAGATGGTTGTGGGTAAAAAGCGAAATGAGGGCGAGCACGCCGATGATCTCGATCTGCGTCCGGTTCGCCCGGTGCGCCATGCGCTCGGGCAACGCGTGAAGCCGGAAATAGAAGGCGCCGAGAAGCAGGATCATTACGATCAGGACCACGACCATGACGTTGAAGAGGATGTCGGTCTGGCCTGGAGCCGTTATGAAGGGTGGGAGGTGATCGATCGCCACCGGGTGAATTTGATTGTCCATGCCACAACCGCCCGCAATCCAGGCTGGATTTGCCTGTTGAATATCCGGTCAAGGATAAAGGGAAGGCGACCCTGGAGGCGAGCGTCGCGGAGTAAGTTACAGTAAGCCTCGACCCGCTTTGGGGTTTTCGCTTCAAGGGCTGCGACGGCCGTCGCCGAAAGTCTTCGAGAGCGTCATTTTAGCCATGTCTCGGCCGGGTAATCCGGCTTTGCGCAAACCGTCGACGACCATCCTAGCGAGATCAGGATGCAAGCTCCGCTTTTCCATGTCGGCCACAACATGATCGCCGTAGCTGGGGTCGTGTGCCAAAATGTGCTTCACAGCTCGCGTCGCTTCCTCGGTTCGCCCAAGCTGAGCGGCTGCCATGGCCACTGCGACGGGACCATAGATTACGAGAGCACCCATTCTTCGCGCTTGCGTCAGCGCTTCTTCGTAGCGAGCGTGTGCATAGTGATAGAGGAAAAGACCTATTCGGTAGCTCCCTGGCTGGGCAGGATTGCGTGCATAGGATTCTTCCAGAAGCGGGACTGCCTTATCCCATCTGCCCAACATCGCGTATCTTTGGCCGAGGTCGGCCGTGATCGCTGTGTCATTGGGATTGAGCGCACGGGCGGCTTCCAGGGCCTCGATGCTGGATTCCAGATCATAGAGAAACCAATACGCCAAGGAGCGGGCGTAGTGGCTCCAGCTTGCGCCTGGAGCCAACTCGATCGCACGGTCAGCCAATGCAAGGGCGCGATCAAGCAAATCTGAATCCGGCGGAACGGTATCACCGTGAAAGCGGTAGATGTTGGAGTACAAGAGTGAGAGGCAGGCGAACGCATCGGCGTAGTCGGGCTCCCTTCTTATCGTGCGCTCCAGACAATTTCGAACCTCTGGCAAGAGCTTCGGGTCAAGCGTCCGCCAATACTGATGAAAATAGAGAACGCTGCCATAGCTGCTTAACTGATCGGGAGGTACTCCGTCTCTGTCCTTCGCGCGGTCGCTGCTGATTATCCCATAGGGCTGCGCCAGGGTCTGAACGATACGGTTCGCGACCTCATTGCGCAGTGAGAATATCTCGGTGGGGCTCATTGAGCGCTCAAAGCTATCCGCCCAGATCGTCCGGCCGGTATGGTTTTCGGCAAAGACGGTATCCACCCAGAACCGCTCACGAGCAATCGCCGCGCCGCCACGAAGCACATAGCCAGCCTTGATTGTCCTGGCCGCGTCGGTATGCGCCTCCGCTTCGGGGCCGTACACCCGCAAAGCGGTGAAGCGGCTAAGTCCGACCACCAACGATCGGGTCAGTCCTCTCGCGAAATGCGGGAAAACCGAATGATCACCTTCTTCCGTGAAGGCTTCAACGTATATCGAAGGTCTGCTTTCCGCGATCTGGTGGCCGCCATCCTGCGGAACTGCCGCTGCCGGCCGGTCCTCACTCAAATCGTCGAAGGTGGGGACGTAGGAGCCTTTCGGTATACGGATCTGCATGGTCTCGTCCCGACCGCTCGTCAGGTAGTAGTGTTGCAGCGAGCGGCGCAGCCGGCCGGCAACGATTCGCACAATGGAGTCGACACTCGGGTCGAAACTGTCGTCGCGTCCGAATACCGAAGTCGCGATATTGTAACCCTTGATGCGCGAATGCCGACCCTGCAGCGTCTCTTCGACGACATAGGTCAAGAAATTACGCAGCCGCTCGGTTGAGTCGAAATCCGCTGACGCCAACACCCTAGCCAAGGCCTCGCGCACTTCCTGCGGCGAAGGCCCGTGCTTTCGTTCCTCCGCAATGACCTCCCTCTCGGCCATGGTCGGCCCCGCACGCAAACCGGCGACGATATGATAGCGCCGCCATTCTTAAATATACCTGGTTATAATAGCAGAATATCTTCGAAATTGAAACGGCCGCGATAACCCAATTGAAACAGTGATTAACATCTGCAGCGGGCGATGGTGAGCTAATGTGTCGGGTCTGTAGAGGGAAACCGCAGAATGGCTGGCCCGAATGCGACGCGCCTGGAGGTTGCGCAGATCATCGCGCGCTTCCCCAAGGATGGGGTGCTGATCCGCCGTCTGCTGCTCAGAGACGAGACGTTTCGTGCGATCTGCGAGGAATATATGCTCGCCCGCACGAGCCTGTCATGGTTTGAAGCACTTCCCAACGGAAACGACAGGCAGGAGGTCGCGGACTTCCGCGCCCTTATCCCTGGCCTCGAGCTCGAGATAGAAGAATTCCTGCAAAAATCGCGACAATCGCCGTGACGGCAACAAGAGCCTGTCGGTTGACGCCCTGCCGGTTCCTCGCACGGCCGCTGATGGTGGTTGTCTCATCCACCCTGCTAACGTCGACCGCGATCGCTCGGACCTCGGACGGATTGGGCGAGGCCCATCTGCGACGCTTCACAGTCCTACTACCCAAAACATCGACTGACCGTTTTGGATTCAATCGTCGGCGGACGACGGCGGAAAGCCGACTGACACTGCCGTCCCCCCGAAGCTTCCAGTCTGGACGAGGACCGGCGATTCGCGCCGTAATTGGAGATTGTCCGCCACCGGATATTGTACGGATATTACACGGGTTGGCAGAGAGAGCTAAGTACTTGAAATCGTTGGTACGCCCAAGGGGAATCGAACCCCTGTTACCGCCGTGAAAGTGTTGGAAATTTTTGCTTTTTGTGTTCGCCGCTGTTCGCTGATATCCATAAATTACAATGTGTTATCGTTTTCGTGTTTGCCGTTGTCCACCTATGTACGTGGGTGTATAGTGGACAAATAGTGGACAGGTTTTCAGGGGGAAGGCAATGGCAAGGGTAGTCACCGAAACGCCGATCTCGACGCGCGCCGCTCGCAGTAGGCTGGCACCAAGGGCGAAACCATACCTGCATGGTTTAGATGCCGGGGTGCATCTCGGGTACGTCAAGGGAAAGCGTTCCGGCCGCTGGGTTGTGCGGTACGGGACCAACGGAAGCGACTATATCATTGCCACGCTTGGTCCCGCCGACGATGTCATAGACGTCGGCACGCTCGACTTTGAGGCCGCGAAACGGGCGGCACGTGAGCATGTGGCCCTTGCGCGCCGGCAAGCCGAAATCGAGGCCGCTGGCCCGGTTCTTACAGTCCGGGATGCATTGGAAACATATGTGGCCATCCGGGACGCCAGAGACGCCAAGCGCAAGGGCAGGGCGGTGCGATCGGATGCCAGCCAGCGCATGCACCGCTATTTGCTGGGGCAGGGCAAGCGCGGGAAATCCCCGGCGATCGAACCGGCGAAGATCGTGGCCGTTCCCCTTGCTGATCTCACCGAGGACGATCTGCTCGCATGGCGCGCCACGCTGCCGGCCGTGTTGAAGACGACGACGAAGCGCAGGACGATCAACGATTTCAAGGCATGTCTAAACGAAAGCTATGACAATAACCGGCGCCGGCTGCCGGCCACGCTGCCCGGCATCGTGAAATTCGGATTGCGCGCCCTGTCGACCGATGATCCCGACGAAGATCACAGCCTTGCCCGCGAAAACCAAATCCTCGCCGATGGCGATATCAGCCGATTGATCGGTGCCGCGCGCGAGGTCGACGCCGAATTCGATTGGGGTGGCGATCTTTTCCGGCTGATCCTGATCTTGGCCACCACCGGCAGCCGCTTCGCTCAGGTCAGCAAGCTCAGGGTGGCCGACGTTCAAATCAATGCCGCCCGCCTGATGATGCCGAAATCCAAAAAGGGCAGGGGAAAGACATCCGGTTCCGTCGCGATCCCGGTCGGTCGCGACATCATGCAGGAGCTTGTCCCGATCCGGGTTGACCGGAAGCCGGATGAAATCCTGCTACAGCGTTGGCGCAGCGAACAGCGCCCCGGTTCGATCGAATGGCACCGCGCCAGCCGTGGCGCATGGCAATCGAATTCTGAGTTCTCGCGGCCATGGCGCGAGATCGTCAAACGTGCCGGCTTGTTTGAAGTAATCCCCTATGCATTGCGGCATTCGTCTATAGTTCGAATGCTTCGGCAAAACGTGAACATAAGATTAGTTGCGGCCTTGCATGACACATCTGTACAAATGATTGAGAAACACTATTCCGCATATATTGCAGATGGGCTGGAAGATATTGCACGCGCCGCGATTGTCCCGCTTATGCCTGCCGAAGGCGGTGCGAAAGTCGTTCGCTTGCGGTAGATATTGTTTGTAGGCGCTTGACACCGCCGTGAGGTTTGAATAAGCCTTCCAACCGTAGCGACGTGATGTCGTCACGTATCCGCCGGGCAATTCCGCCCAACCTCGGAGCATAACACCGATGGTTGGGGGCGCGCGCTCAGCGAAAGGATTTTGCGCACACCCAAACCCTTCGGTTCTGAACCGGGGGGCTTTTTGTTTTGAGCCTCCCAGAGCGAAACGAATGTTTGGGAGTGCTTGGAAGTGGAAAATGGAGATACCGGGTTGGCTGAAGCGAAGCCGGCCGTTGAAATCAGAAAATTGAGCTATACGCTCGATGAACTGGAACAGGTTTCTGGGGTTGGTCGGTCTAGCATTTATCAATCGATAAGCGATCTGTCTCTCCCGGCGAAAAAGTGGAACGGCAGGACGATCGTCCTCGCCGCGGATGCCGAAAAATTCTTGCACAACTTGCCGCCCTTTGTGCCCGGCAAGCGCAAGGGGCAGCGCCGGGTGCGCAATCCGGCAGGGCGGGAGTAAGCGCCATGCCCAACACGAAAAGACCGGCAGCGCATGAGGGTGCGCCGCCGGCCACTGATCACCGATTTGCTGAAGGACTTCCGGAAGGACAATATTCCTCGCCGGCCGTGAAGGCAAGCCTTCTCGATGCCGCCGCGCATTGGCTTGTCGAGGCCGGGCAGGATGCGCCGCGGCCGATCATGGGGGAACTGCGGCGGCGGTTCGGGCTGAGCACGGGCGAGGCCGTAAGCGTCATCCGGCAGGCGAACCGGCTCCGGGCGGGTGGCGCTTCATGAGCTTCACCCGAGCGGCAGCCGAACCGGAACCGTGGCAAATCAATCCCGCAACGCTGGTTGAAATGCGCCGCTGTTACAATTTGGGTTTCAGCTTGGTCCCGTTGTCCGGCGATGCCGAGCGGGCGAAAAAGCCGACACTCAAATTTCGTGACCGCGCACTGCCGTTCGACGTCGTCGTTCGGCAGATGATCAAGGAACGGTCGAACGCGTTCGGCATCAGGCTCGCCGGTTTAATCGTCATCGACGACGACACCGGCACGCCGGAATCCGAGAAATTTATCCGCGATGCTTTCGGGCAGGTCAGCACCTATCAAGTCGCGACCAAGCGCGGGGTTCAACATTATTTTCGACGCGGCACCGATCCGCGCCCGAAAAACATCCGCCTGCCCGGTGTCGCGATCGATTTCAAAACCGGCGAAAACGAATTTGTCGTCGCCGCCGGTTCGATCCGTGCCGATGGTGTTGCATATCGCGCCGTCGTGGGCCGACTGGAGTCGGTCGACAAGCTGCCGGTGTTTATGGACTGGCGCACAGAAGCCGAGATGGCGAGTCATGTGGATGACGAGGAACGCCGCCGCCGGCCGTCTTCAGGCAAGATAGCCAATGGCGGGCGCAACGATTTCCTTTTCCGGCGGGGTCTTCAATACGCCCGGACCGTCGACACCGTCGACGATCTTATCGGTAATCTCCTAAAGGACCGCGACATTCATTGTGACGAACCGGCCGACGTCGAAGATGCAGAAGTCGAAAATACTGCCCGTTCGGTCTGGCGTTACAAGGAAGAAGGAATTCTCTTTTCCCGCGATAATTCTACCTACCGCATGCCGCGAGAGGCCACTAAACGGCTTCTGGAAATTCCCGGCGGCGAGGACGCATTGTCCTTGCTGAGCGTCCTGCAAATGCAGCACGGGCATCTCGCCGGCTACCTCTTCATGATCATCGCCGACAGCATGCAGGGCAGATGTCTGCCTTTCGGGCAGAAGCGAATCCGCCGCGCTATCGATGTTCTGATTTCCGAAAATTTGCTGGTCCGACACGACAGGACCGGAACCCACCGCGCGCATTGGTACAGCTTGCCTTACGGGGAAGATCACCCCCCGGCCCCCTCAAGGGGGAGACATCGTAATGACCCCCTGCGGGGGGGAGGGTGTTAGTTATATATAGTGTCCAAAATGGCCGTTTGCGGAATTCCGGGCTTTTCGACGGATCGTGTATCGCAAAAAACAGGACGGATGAAAGATGAAAACCCCGATAAATGAAGTTGTGACCGGCGGAAAAATCATTTCGATCGTCCCTATGATCGCGGCGAGGATCATGGCCGAACTGGATGCGCCGCCGAGATATTGGCCCGGCGAGGTTGTAAGCTTCAAAAACCCCGGAAATCCGCAAGCGGCCAAATTGGCCGGAAGCGGAAATGGTGGGTTTTGAGAAAATCGAAAAATCGAAAAATCAGAAAATGCCAGCGATCTGCCCTTGGGAAGGATCGGAGAGAAATCCGGAAAAAAGAAATTCGGGAATTCTGAGAAATGAAATCGCTTTTGGATAATTATCTCCCGCTCAAGGTCACTGCGCATTTAATCGGCTGGGGCGAGTCCACGTTGCGCCGGAAACTACGACTCGCCGCCTGTGGCAAGATACCGAAGGGCGATGTGCCGCCTTGGGTCAGATACAATGGCCAATATTTTTTCTCGCTCGAGGAGGTGCTTCGCTGGTTTCGTCGTAAGATTGAACAAGGCGTTTGATGGAGATGTGGCATGGACGAATTCGCAAGTGTCCTTCGGACACCTGTCGAATCGCAAGCTGTGTTGACCGTGGCTTGTCGAGAGCAGAATGCGTCTCGCTAAAGGCTTGACCGGAAATACCGCCAAGACAATACTGTAGGTATGTTTCAAAGGGTCTTCAAATTTGATTAAGACATCCCGGTCGCTGGCTCGCCATAAGGCTGGTGAGGAACAGCTTTCGAAATCTATGAAAATCATCGCGGAGGCTGGTGGGCCAATGGCGGTGTTGACACGTTACCTCGACGGACTCTCAAACGTTGATATCGCTCTAGCTGAAAACGGACTGGTACTAGATGCAGAAAAAGAATTTGACCGCGCCACTATACAGCTGGCGGCGGCGGCTGCGTTAAAGATTGATGTCGCAAAGCTAGAAAAACTGGGCACACGGAGTGCAGACCTTGAAGTAATAGCGCAGCGCGCTTTTGTGCTCGCGTCGACACGAGTTGATCGGGCTGATTTTGACCAGTCTGAGTTTCAGGAAGAGCTTCGACGTGCTTTCGAAAAAGTCTACCCCGATGCACTGGACGGATTTGATGGGCCAACCGTCACCCTCGCACGAGAACGTATGGCAGAAGCTCGCCGGTTGTGGAAGCAGACCGCAGGTTCGCCCGAGGATTTGGCAAGGTGGATTGCATTTAATGACAGGCACGCCCGGAAAAAGGGTGTCGACTTCGACGACGCGGAAGCCAAGAATAATTTTGTGTGGGGACTATTTGCCGTCTTGCTTGTTGCAATTGTGTTGGTGGCGGTTCTGGTGATTCTTTATTTCCTACTCTTTTAGCACCTTCCAAGACGAAGCTTGCTCTTTCGTTTCGGTGTGTCGCAGTTGATCGCGCTGCGCCGTTGCGCTCACCTTGTATTGATCACCGGATGAAATTCCTATCGACATAGAGCCATGTCGATCTGGACAAAAATCTTTGGCAATTCGCAGCCTGTCGAGGCGAAAGACATCGGGCTCGCTTCGCCCGAACTGTTGACGTTGTTCGGCGGGCTGCCGACGTCCAGCGGCATCGTGATCGGCGAGGCCAGCGCGGCGCGCGAGCCGACTGCCGGCAGCGCGATCAGGCTCTTGGCCGGGGTGCTGGCGACGACGAAGGTGCATCTCTACCAGCGCGGCGAGGATGGCGAGCGCGCCCGCGCCGACAGTCACCCGGCCGAAAAGCTTGTCGCCAATTTCAGCAATAGCTGGACGCCTGCACCCGATTTGCGGCGCGCCATGATGTGCGAGGCCGTCAACCATGGCGTCGCCTATGCGTTGGTTTCCAAGGTCAGGGGTTCGCCCCGTGAACTTATCCAGCTTCCCCGTAGCGCCGTCACCCGCACCACCGACGATGCCACCGGCGAGCCGTCCTTTTCGGTTTCGCTGAAGGGCGGCGGCACGCGCCGATATGCCTTCAGCGATATTTTGGAAATTCGGCCATGGGGCGGCCGTAGCCTCACCGGTGACGGCGCCGACGCCATCGCAAGAGCGCTCACGCTCGCCGATCATGCCGCCAAGCTCTTCCGGAACGGCGCGAAGCCAAGCGGCATTCTGAAAATCCCCGGCCGGCTCAATGAGCTTGCGGCGAAGCGTATCAGCGATGCGTGGACAAGCTCTTTCGGCGGCGAGAACAGCGGCCGCACCGCCGTTATCGAGGAAGGCGGCAGTTTCGAGCAAATAACGATGAGTGCCGTTGACGCCGAATATTCAGCGTCGATGACGGCCGCTCAGGAAGATGTTGCACGCTGCTATGGTGTGCCATTGACGTTGCTCAATCACCTTGAGCATGCGACTTGGAAAAACCCGGAACAGCTTGCGCTGCAATTCCTGCAATACAGCATGTTGCCCGTGTTCGAGAGTTGGCAAGGCGCCTTGGCTCGGTGCCTGCTCACCCCGGAAGAGCGGGAAAATTATTTCTTCGAATTCGATCTCAACGGCTTCGCCAAGGCCGATTTGGCGACGAGGGCGGCGGCATATTCGACGCTGATCACGGCGCGCGTGCTCAATCCGAACGAAGTCCGCGCCAAGGAAAATATGCCCGGCTATGGCCCGGCCGGCGATGAATACGCCAATCCCGCAATTTCGCCCGGCCCGGCCGGCTCAGCATCGGAGGCCGCCGACGATGGCGAGTAAGACCAGGGCGAATTTTGCCAACATGCCGGAGGCCATGCGGCCGCAGCCCGTGCCGAACGCGCCCGGTGTGACGTGCTGGGCGAGTTTCGCCGCGATGCGCCAGCTTTGCGAGGCCACCGGCATCGGCGCGCCCGGACAGGTCATGGCGGAACTTCTCCGGGCGAATCCCGCCACGATCGAAGAGGCCGTCGCGCGGTTGGTGCTGAATCCCGATGGCACGCGCTGGAGCGGCACGCCCGACGATCTGCCGGTGGCGCTGATGGAACTGGGCAGGCTGTTGGCTGACAGCGTGCACCGCCGGCTGTTCGGCTCGCCGTTGGTGCTGGAGGTGGAATGATGTCCGACACCGGCACCCATGTCTCGCTCGACATCAAGGCCGTCGACGATGACGGCACCTTCAGCGGCTACGCCAGCACCTACGCCGTAGATCAAGGCCGCGATGCCGTCGTGCCCGGCGCCTTCGCCAAGAGCTTGGCCACGCGCCCGGCCGGCAGGCTCAAAATGTTGAGGGACCATGATCCCCGGCAGCTTATCGGGACGTGGATCGACGCCAAGGAAGACGGCACCGGCCTATGGGTGAAGGGCAAGCTCCTTCTCGACGTCGCCGCAGCCCGCGAAGCCTACACGCTGCTGAAAGCCGGCGCGCTGGACGGGCTGAGCATCGGCTTCAGGTCGATCCGCGACCGCTGGGATTCCGCGAAGAAAGTCCGCTTTCTTGAGGAAATCGATTTGCGGGAGATCAGCCTGACGGGTTTTCCGATGAACGAATCCGCCACCGTGTCGGCGGTGAAAAATGAAGAATTCGCCCGGCGCATCGTCGGGGCGATCGAACGGGCCGACGCCCGCATACGCGCAGCCTAGGAGATCGAAGATGCGCCATTTCTCGAAAGCAGAACTGAAGGCGAGCACCTCGCTTCGCCTTGAAACCAAGGACGAAGGCGGCAACACCGCCGTCGAACAGGCCATCGCCGCCTTGACCGGCACGATGGAAACCAAGATCGGCGAGCTTCGCACCGAACTGAAGGCGGCAACCGATCGCGCCGACGATTTGGAAACCCGGATGCAGCGCCCGGCCGTGGCCGGCGAGGACAGGGCCGCAACACCGGAGCAGAAGGCGTTCACCGGCTATCTGAAGTCCGGCCGTGAGTCCCTGTCATCCGATGAGGTGAAGGCGCTGCGCGTCGCCGATGACACCGCAGGCGGTTACCTCGCGCCTGATCAGTTCATCGCGGAAGTGATCCGTGGCATCGTTGAGCGCTCGCCGATCCGGCAGGCCGCCCGCGTCGGTTCCACCAGCGCCGGCAATGTCATTTTGCCGAAGCGCACCGGCCGTCCTACGGCGCGCTGGGTCGGCGAGACCGAAACCCGCACCGGGACCGAATCGACCTATGGCCAAGTCGATATCGAGGTGTTCGAAATGGCCTGCTACGTCGATGTCAGCCAGCGCTTGCTGGAAGATGCCGCCGTCAATGTCGAGGGCGAGGTTTCGTCCGATCTCAGCGAGGAATTCGCCCGGCTGGAAGCGCTGGCGTTTTCGCAGGGCGATGGCGTCAAAAAGCCGATCGGCATCATGGAAGCCGCTGGCGTGCCCTACACCTTCAGCGGCAACGGCAGCACCTTGGGCTCCGCGCCCGCTGATCTTCTCATCGACGCCTTCTATGCACTGCCGGCCTTCTATCGTGGCCGCGCCACATGGCTGATGAACGGCAAGACGTTGGCCGCGATCAGAAAATTGAAGGACGGCAGCACGGGCGCCTATTTGTGGCAGCCCGGCCTGACGCTGGACACGCCGGATACGGTCTTGGGCCGGCCGGTGATCGAAGACCCGACGATGGACGACATCGGCGCCGCGGCCGAACCGATCATCTTCGGCGATATCAGCAGCGCTTACCGCATCTATGATCGCGTCGGGCTTTCGATCTTGCGTGATCCTTACAGCGTGGCGACCAGCGGCTTGGTCAGGTTCCACGCTCGCCGCCGCGTCGGCGCCGGCTTGGTGCTCGCTGAGGCACTGAGAAAGATTCGCTGCGCGACCAGCTAAGGCCGCGCCGCTCCGCCCCGAAACGCAACGCGCACCTGAAAAGGAATTCGAACATGCGCGATATCGTACACAATCTTGGCGTGGTGAACGCCCTTTCCGCCGCTGTCCAGTCCGCATCCGTCAAAACCAGCGCCGTCGATACGAAGGGCTATGGAAGCGTGATGCTGGTCATCAACAGCGGCGCCATCGCTTCCAGCGGCAACTTCACGGCCGTGCTGGAAGAGAGCGATACCACAGTTGATGGCGACTTCAGCGCCGCTGCCGCTGGCGTCACGCTGGGCAGCATCGCCAATCCGTTGACTGCCGATGGCATCTTCAAAATCGGCTATGCCGGCTTCAAGCGTTACGTCCGGCTCAATCTGACGAAGAACAGCGGCACGTCGGTGGCATTTGGCGTCACCGCCATCCTTGGCCGGCCGGCGAGCGCGCCAGTCTGACACGAGTAGTCGCGCGGGTTCCCTTTCCTTGCCCCGCGCTCCGCAGGCGGCGACTTGCGAGACCGTCGCCGCTTGCAGGTGGGCGGTGTTGCACTGGCGCCGCCCGCCAGTCACAACGTAGGAGGCAGCCGTGCCACGCGCCGCGCCATCGATCTGCCCGCACTGCAACCGCCTGAAGGCAAGCGGCACCCGTTGCCAGTGCCAGCCTGCCCGCGTCGATCATCGTCCCGGTGCGGACCGTCGCGGCTATGATCATGCCTATCAGGCTGCAACGCGCGGCTTCCTCGCCCAGCATCCGACATGCTCATGCGGTCGACCGGCAACGCTGGTGCGCCACAAGATCAGCATCCGGCTCCGGCCTGAACTGAGGCTTGATCCTTCGAACTGGGCGCCCGGCTGTCGGTCCTGCAACGCCAAGGATGCGGCACGCGACAAGGCGGGGGTAGGTCGAGGTTTGAGCCGATCGGCCCCTAACCGCGCCCCCCACTCTCCGCAAAACAGCGGGGATTTCAGTGGGTTCGGTTTTTTCGCTGTGGGGGTTGATTAAATGCTAACCCGAATTTCCGCGCCGCTGGTTGAGCCGATAACCTTGGCCGAAGTGAAGGCCGCGCTCGCCGTGATCGGCAGCGCCGATGACGACTTGCTTCAGCGGCTCATAACCGCCGCCGTGGCGAGCTTTGACGGTGCGGATGGCAAGCTGGCCCGGCCGCTCATCGAACAGCGCTGGCGCCTGTCTATGGACCGCTTTCCGGTTGGCGTGATCCGGCTGCCGCTGCCGCCTGTGATCTCGGTCGAGACGATCAGCTATGTCGACACATCCAGCGAGGATCAGGAAATCGATCCGTCCGAATATTCCGTCTCCGGGCTGGGCTCGACGGATCATGCAATTATCTCGCCGGTGAGCCGGTGGCCTACCGGGACGGCGGTGGCGATCGAATTCACGGCTGGTTTCGGCGACGATCCGGAGGACGTGCCGCAGGATGTCCGCGACGCGCTGATTGCGACGGTGGGCAGCCGTTTCGCATGGCGTGAGGCCAGCATTCTCGCCCAAGGCTCGCTTTCCGAAAATCCAGAAGTCGCCGACGCGGTCGACCGCTGGCGCGTGAGGGGCTTCGGATGACCGTCACCGGACTCGATCGCCTCAATGCCAAGCTGCGGCGGATGCCGATCGCCGCCAAGGCGGAGCTTGAAAAGGCCGTTGCCGAAGGCGCCCAGCGCGTCGCCGTGCTGGCGAAGGGCTTGGCGCCGGTCGAAAGCGGCGCGTTGCGGGATAGCATCCATGTCGAGCCCGGCCGGCACGAGCTTGCCCGGCGCATAGTCAGCGGCGGCGAGGCAACCACCGTAACCGCCCGCGCTGGCCATGGTTCCTACGATTACGCCAAGGGGCAGGAGTGGGGCACCGATGAAATGAGCCCGAATCCGAGCCTTTATCCGGCATTCCGCGCGCTGAAAAAGTCGATCACCGCCCGGATGAGCCGTGCCGCCCGCAAGGCCGCGAAAGGAGGCGGAAATGCTTCGTGATAGCGAAACCGCGCAACTGCTTGATGCCGCTTGCGATCTTGCGCTTGCGATTTGCACCGCGCCCGATCCTTGCGCGCTGGTCGAGCCGGAAATCGCGGAAGTCTATGCCCGGCAGCACGGGCTGAAGACGAATTTGGAAACGCAGGCCGTGCTGGCGCTGGCGCTGATCATGGTCGAACGGAAAGGGCCGTTGATCAAGCTTTTCCGGGAAGACTATGCGCTCGCCGCCAGCCGGCCTGAATCGGGAATCGTACAATGATTGCCGCCGGGCAGTTCGATAGACGGATCACGGTGCAGCGCGCCACAGAAAGCCGCGATCCGGGCACGAATGCCGTGCTGGAAAGCTGGGCCGATCATCTGGTCGACGTCCCGGCCAAGGTGACCCAGTCGGCAGGCCGTGAATTCTTGGATAGCGACAAGGTCACGTCCGAACGTCGCGCCGTCTTCACGGTGCGCGGTGTCCCGGCCACGGTGCTTGATCGTGTCATCTTCGAAGGCCAGACGTTCAATATTTCCGACGTCCGCCCGCTGTTCCGGAACAGATTCTCCGAACTCCAGTGCGAGGCTATCCAGTGACACGTGGTCCCGTTTCCCGGTTGAAGGTTGTTGCCGCGCCTGAGCCCGTCACGGTGCCGCGGCACGTCCCGGTTATCGTCCGCGACGTCTATGTCGCCGCTGCAAAGGTGCTCGCCGATCAGGGCCGTCTCGACGCCGGCAACACCATTTTGCTGGAAAACTATTGTGCGGAAATGGCCACCGCTCGCCGTGCCGAACGGGCGGTGCAGCGGCAGGGCTCATTTTTCCTGAAGAAAGGTCAAAGACCGCAAAGCCATCCCGGAATCCAAATCGCTCAGGAATCCCGCCGGCAATGCCGCATGCTGGCATCTAGGCTCGGGCTGATACCGGAAACCCGCGACGCCAGCCGGGCGGCATCCGGTGATTTCGTCGCCGCCGATGATGACGAGGACTTCGGCGATGTCTGACGTCCGCCCGGCTTGGATTTTCGACGATTCCCCGTTGCCCGATCCGCATGGGTTCGGCGAGCGTGCCGTCGCGTTCATCCGCAAGCTGAAGCACCCGAAATCCCGAAAGAACTTTTCGCTAGATCGGTGGCAGGAACGTATCGTGCGGCGCGTCTATGGCGACACCGACGAAAACGGCCGGCGCAAAATCCGAACCGTCTATCTCAGAGTTGGCCGCGGCAACCGGAAAACCAGTTTGGTCGCCGCGCTGAGCCTTCTGCATATGCTTGGCCCGGAAAGGACGCCCGGTGGACTGGGCATCGTCGCTGCTTCCGATCGTGAACAGGCAAGGCTGACATGGCAGGAAGCCGTTGGCCTGATTTCCATGTCGCCGACGCTCAGCAAGGCGACGAATAAATGGGAAGCACCGTCCTATCGGTTGAATCACCCGAAGTCCGGTTCTGAATTCGTCGCGATCTCTTCGGATGGTGACAGCAAGCACGGCAAAACGCCGTCGTTTGTCGTCTGCGACGAAGTGCATGCATGGCAGGGGCGCCGGCTGTGGGCAGCGCTCACCACCGGCTTGGTGAAGGTGCCCGGCACGCTTTTGCTGGTCACCACTACTGCCGGTGCTGGCACGGAATCGCTCGCCTTCCAAATCGAGAAATACGCCCGCTCCGTCGCGTCGGGCGCGATCGATGATCCGTCCTATTTGCCGGTCATTCTGGAAACGCCGGATGAATTCGATTGGCAGGACGAAAAGGGCTGGGCATGGGCTAATCCGGGCTTGCCGCATTATCCGGATATTGTTGGTTTGCGGTCTCTTGCCCGGCAGGCCCGGCACGTCCCGGCCGCGAAAGCCGAATTCCAGCAATTTCATCTAAATCAATGGCAATCGGCCGCGCTCAGCCCGTGGCTGGATATGGCCGTCTATGATGAGTCCGGCGAGCCGTTCGATATCGATGATTTGGAAGGGGAACAGTGCTGGGTTGGCGTCGACTACGGCGCCGTGCACGATCTCACGGCCGTCGTGGCGGTGTTCCCGCGTGATGATGAATTCTATGTCGCGGCATGGTGCATGCTGCCGGAAGACGGGTTGCTCCGGAAGAGCGAACAGGACGGCGCCCCATATCCCCTCTGGATCGAGGAAGGCCACGTTATCGCCACTGAGGGCAACGTGGTCGACCGCCGCGTGCTCGCCGACAAGCTCCGGGAGCTTTGCGAGACCTTCAGCGTGCAGGAAATTTCCTATGACCCTTACCGGATGCAGGACGTCGCCGCCGAACTGAGCGACGAAGGCTTGCCGATGGCCGAATTCCGGCAGGGCTGGATTTCCATGTCGCCGGCCGTCGAATCCGTCCAGGCATCGATCCTCGCCGGCAAATTCCGGCATGGCGGCAATCCGGTTTTGCGCTGGTGCTTCAATAACGTGGTGACCCGCACCGATCCGGCTGGGAATCAGAGCTTCCACAAGGGCAAGTCGCGCGGCCGCATTGACGCCGCCGTGGCCGCCACCATGGCGCTGCACCGAGCCAGCCGCGGCGAGACCGTCCTGAGCATCTATGC
The DNA here is from genome assembly GCF_044326205.1 of Mesorhizobium sp. IMUNJ 23232. Taxonomy (NCBI): domain Bacteria; kingdom Pseudomonadati; phylum Pseudomonadota; class Alphaproteobacteria; order Hyphomicrobiales; family Phyllobacteriaceae; genus Mesorhizobium; species Mesorhizobium sp. IMUNJ 23232. Next base: position 29,855 of record NZ_JBIRCY010000049.1, on the reverse strand, counting down.
CACCGATGAGCGCGCCGGTGGACTTTTGTTTGTGTGACGCATGGCCGAAATCGATAATCACAAATTGGTCGTTTCGCTTGAGGCGAGAATAAAATCCTATGAGAATTCGCTTGCCCGTGCGCAGCGGCAGACCGACCAGCGCATGAAGGGCATCGAAAATGCCTTGAAGCGGCCGCAAGCCGAATTTCAGAAGACGGCGGACGTCGCCGCCCGGAGCTTGGCCAAGATCGAACGGCAGTCCGCGACCAGCGCCGCGGCGATCTCAGCAAGCTTCAAGGCCGTTGGCGCCGGGCTGGGTGCTGGCCTTGGTATCCAGCAATTCACCAAGTTTGCCGATGCCAGCACCCGCATCACCAACGGGCTCAAAGTCGCAGGCGTCGAGGGCAAGGCGCTCGCCGATACCTATCAGCGGCTGGGCAAGATCGCGCTGGACAATGGCGCCAGCTTCGAAGCAGTCGCCGGGCTTTATGGCAAGGTGACGAAGGCATCGAAAGAGCTTGGTATTTCGAGCCGCGACGTCGAGGAATTCACGCGCCGCGTCGCCGTTGGTCTCAAGGCGTCCGGCACCGATGCGCAGCAGGCCAGCGCCGGCATTATGCAATTGAATCAGGCGCTGGCATCCGGGGTGCTCCGAGGCGACGAATTCAACAGCGTGGCCGAAAACCTGCCCGTCGTGGCCGAAGCCATCGCCAAGGGCATGGGCGTCACCGTTGGCCGTTTGCGTGAGCTTGCCGCCGAAGGTGCGCTTGATGCCCGCACCGTTTTCCAAGCCTTCATGCGTGGCAGCGCCGATCTCGATGCTCAGGCGGCAAAAACCAGCACGACATTTTCGCAGGCGTTCCAGAATATCGGCACCGCGCTAACGATCGCAGCCGGCAAGTTCAACGAAACGACGGGCGCGAGCCAAGCCTTCGCCGATGCCGTCAATACTTTCGTTGTGCCGGCGATCACCTCTCTCGGCGAAGCGATCGCCACCACCAACGAACGGCATGCCGCCCTTGGCCGGCAGCTTCAGGACTTTGCACAGCGCTGGGGGATTGAGCAGGCGGTGCTTGATGCCGTTGCGGCGTTCAAGGACTTGGGCAACGTCACCGATCCTTTGTTGGTGGCATTCGAAGCCGCTCAGGCCAAGGTGCGCGCCGCAAGGGGCGCCCTGAAGCAGGACTTCGAAGGCGTCGCCGACGATTTCAGCGCCGCCATGGCCGAACTGAAAGCGGCCGGACAGGATGATGTTGCATCCGGGCTTGCCGTCGCCTTCGTCGATCTACAGGCCAAAATCGGAGCCGGCACGGCGGAAGCTCGCGACTTCGATTCCGTCATTGCCGGCTTGGTGAACACCGGCAACACCATGGCCGATCAGGTCGCCGGCAAACTGGAAATCATTTCCGGGAAATTCGCCAATGCCGGCGAGGCCGCGAAAAAGGCATTCGATGATGCCGGCAAGGCATTGGCCACCGCCTTGGGCGAGAACGCCTTGGCCGTAGTGGACGCGCTCGCCGGCCGGCTGGGCGACACCCTGCCGGCAGCCGTTGGCCGCTTCAGCACGGCTCTACGGCAGGCGTTGGACTTGCTGGGCAAGATGGACGCCAGCAGCGCCGCCGTGGTCGCTCAGCTTGAGGCATCGCCGGGATTCCAGCCCGGCGCCTTGAACACCGGCCCGGCAGGCGGCTTCCTGAATTTCGATGATGGCACCGCCACCCCGGACAATGATCCGTCGAAAATCCCGCTGCCGGATCAAGTCGACGTCACCCCGGAACGCCGTGTCGATCCTTTCCTCGGCGATGCCGGCGGCCGTGGCGCCGACAAACTGAAGCAGGAAGCGCAGAAGGCCGCCGACAAGCTGAATGATGCCATCGCCCGGCAAACCGGTGTTGCGGTCGACGCAGCCACAACGCTTATTGGCCAGTCGGAAAACGCCAACGCCAGCACGATCAACGCCTTCCTGAAGCGCGGCGGTGTCGATCTCAATGCCGCGACCACGGCATGGTGCGCAGCCTTCGTCAATTCGGCACTGGCGCAAGTCGGGGTGAAGGGCACCGGCAGTGATGTCGCAACCGACTTCCTGAACTGGGGACAGGCCGTCGATTTGGCCAATATCCAGCGCGGCGACGTGTTGGTTGATCCGAACGGGCGCCGCGCCGGGCAGACGGGCGGCCATGTCGGTTTTGCCACCGGGCAGCTTCGAATTACCGCCGAAGGAATCCAGCAAGTCGAGATGCTGAGCGGCAATGCTTCGGACAAGGTTTCAGCGGACTGGGTAAATGCCAGCGAGATCGTAGCGCGCCGCGCGACGGATGCCTTCCAAGTTCCGGCCGCTGCGCTGCAAAACCTGACGACACAGTCCGCCGAAGCCAAGGCCGCAACCGAGGCTCAGACGGCCGCCCTTGAGGCACAGAAGGCCGCCTATGATGAACTCGCCGGGATAGGCGTCAATGCGCTGGGCAACCTCGCAACAGCGCTGGCGGACGGCAAGCTTGAGGGCCGGGAGCTTGTGCAAATCCTGATCAGCATTGCCCAGCAATTGCTTTCGATGAAAAACATCGGCGCGTTGTTCGGCGGTGCGACGTCGGGCGGCGGCGGCGGTAGCATAATCGGCAATATCTTTTCGGCGATCTTCGGCGGCTTCGGCGGCACGGCTGATCCATGGCAAGGGCTGCGGTTGGCCGAAGGCGGCCGCGTATCCGGTCCCGGCGGGCCGACCGGCGACAAAATTCCGGCGATGCTCAGCGATGGCGAGCATGTCACCAACGCCCGATCGGCGAAGAAATACGGGCCGCTGCTCGCCGCCATCAACGCCGATAGGCTTCCGCACCTCGCCGCTGGCGGCGACGTCGGCACGATGATGTCAGCCGGCGAGCGCTACGCCAGCCGGCAGGCGGAACGGCATAGCGCGTCCGCCCGCTCCGGCTTGGTCGGAAGCGTCGCCCGCGATCGGCCACGGCAGGCGATCGACATCAACGTGAGCGGCGCGAGGGGCAACAAGGAAATCACCGACATGGTGAGGGAGGGAGTCGGCGCCGCGATCCGGGAAAATAATCAGAAGGCCGTGCCGCAAATCGCGGTTCGATCCGTCACCGAATATCAGCGGAGAAAATAGCCGATGTCCGCGCTACCGATCATCGAAGCCATCTTGAGCGCGACCCCGGCCGTCACCGCGATCGTGTTCGATCGGATTTTCTATTCGGTCGCACCGCAGGGCGCCGCGCTGCCCTATCTCGTGATGATCGGCACAAGCGAGGCCGATGAGACCTTGCTTCAGGGACAGGCACAGTTTCCGGAAGGGCTGGTCTCTGTCGCCTGCTATGCCGCCGACTTCCCGGCAGTCGAGAGCTTGGGCGATGCCGTGATCAGCGCCCTACAGGATGCGGCCGGCGAGTTTCGCGGCAAACAGGCCACCGTGACGCGCGACGGCGGCGGCAGCTTCGATTTCATGCCCAGTGACAGGGTACATCGCCGCGTCGAGAGCTTCGCGGTCCGCTATCGCTGAGCCTTGTGCATCGCGCCCGGAGGGGGATTCACGACACGGAATCAACGGGCTAGATTCCCGCCATGACGAAGCGCGCCGATACCCCGCAGCGAATGAATCGTGACCGTCGCGCCCATTTCGTAAGCGCAACGGCGGTGATCCTCGCCGAAGGCCAGCCGACATATTTTCGGAATGAGGCCGCTTGCCGTTACGGGCTGCGTGTCCGGTTCATTGGCGAAAGCTGGACATGGTCGGAGGCCGATGATCTCGCCGCCGATATCGTGGCCGTCGCGCTCAGGGCGATCGGCGCGAAGCGGCCATCATGGGCGGAAGGCCAGCCCGCATGGACGCAGGATGCCTTTGCGCCAGTCGAGCGGACACGCTGCCGCCGGTGCGCGAAGCAGCTCAGCGGGCCGGAATCGCACTGGGGATGGGCAAAGGAATTCTGTTCGACCCTTTGCGCCGATGCCGCCCGCAAGGCCGGCGAATGCCGCAACCGCGAAGAATTCCACGAAGCTGCCCGTTGCGCCGGTCTGGCCAAGAAAATGCGCCGCGAGCGGCCGTGCGAAGAATGTGGCACATGGTTTATCCCGCCCCGGCCGAAGGGACGCTTTTGCGGCAATGCTTGCGCCCGGCGCCATGTGATCAAGATGCAGGGGCGGCGGCTTCTGGACGACAAGAATTGCCAATCGTGCGGGGTGCGGTTTCACCCGCTAAAAGAATCCCAGAAAGCATGCAGCCAATCTTGCGGCGCCAAGCTTCGCAGCCACGGGCCGGAGCGCAGCCCGCAATTCCTTCAGGCGCCGGCATCGTCCTTCCGGTGCGAGGATGCCACCATGCTGGTGGCGGCGGAATAAAATCTGAGCAGCATCATACCGCCCGTTTTATGAGAAGGGTGATGATTTCCCAGACTGTCCCCGCGATCGGAATAAAAGTGAATGCGCCGCCGACCAAAATCATTATGGCGCAGGCAATTCGGGCGCCCGCTCTGGCGTGATTGGCTAGATGCCATTGCACATTCAGATAATGCGATATGAAGGCGGTTCCGTCGTGTGTGTCTCTTTCGGACGTTGAGTTTAGATTTTGCATTATTTCGCGATCGTTTTTTGCTTCTGAAATCCATGCAGCGGCTACCCAAAGCGACGTTGCTTCTCTGATCGCTCGTTGCTTTCTGCCCCACATCATCCAGTAATCGCGCTGCTCCATGTCGTAATCGAACGGAGTTGCATAGCGATCCACAATTTGGGGTACGCTCATACGATACGTGATAGACGCTCCAGCTAGCAGCAGCGTCCCAAAAAACAGGAATGCCAAACGGCTTGTGATTTCAGTCAGATCGATCTGCAACCAAGGAATCGCTGGCCCTAGCAAAGTCCGCAGCACAATCGCTAGCACGGGCAAATAGGCGAGAAGCCTGAGCGGCGACGAGCGGCCAAATGGTCGGAGGCGATCCCAAGTCGCCGTATCCGTCGCCAACTTCAGGAAACGTAGTTTCTTTCGCACATCAGTCCCAGCCGGCCGGCATCAAAGTGAATTGTGGTTCTTGAACTTTGGCCAACGGTTGTAGCCGATTGATGGATCGTTGGCGCGAAGCGTGACGATGTAGTGCTTCTCCATCGCGTTCACTTCCTGCCGTGTCGCAGTCGCCGACTCCCACAGGATGTCGCGGGTTATCGTGAAGCTCCGCCGCTCTTCCGGGGTGAAGTCCATGGCGATGTATTGGCTTCGCGGGCTTCCGAAATAACCGATGCTGTCGGTGACATCCTGCCCGACATAAATCTTCCCGTTTGGGTATGTGATTTTATACACAAGGCTCATCGCGACCCCCGTGGCGGACCATGCCACTGTCACCCCGATCTCGGCAAGATCATCACGTCGCTCAGGGCGCCGATCCCAGCCTCGCCCAGCACGCCCAGCCTTCGCCTGCTGCTCTGCACCCGCGGCCGGCCAAGGCGCGCCAGCGTGCCCCAGATCGACGCCATGGGCATGTCAGCCGGGCGCCGTCCGGCAGGCGCGAGGGCAGGGGATTCGCGCCAGAGTCCGCCGTTGTTCGCCCGTGCATAGTGGACAAATAGTGGACAGGTAGTCCGAAAAACCAGCTAAGTGCTTGATTTTGTTGGTACGCCCAAGGGGAATCGAACCCCTGTTACCGCCGTGAAAGGGCGGTGTCCTAACCGCTAGACGATGGGCGCAGCCGACGCGAGGGCTTATAGTCAGTTTGAAGCGCGTGGGCAACCCGGCTGCGCACACGAAATCACGCTTTTTTCAGCTACTTGCGGCGGCTGCAACGCCAGTTCCAGTCGCGCTCCGGTCCGACGTCGACATGCACCGAATTGGTGTGGCAATAGGTGCCGACGCCACCGCGTCCGGGCATGGCGCGCGCGAAATTCGCCAGTTCCCATTTGCCGACGCCCGGCACCTGGATGTCGGCGGCCGCGCAATACATGTGGAGCGAGTTCTTGGCGCCGCGGGCGCGGATGTTGCGCAGCCGGCTGCGGTAGCCGGAAGTGACGATCAGCTTCTTGCCGTAGCGCTGCTCGATCGTCTTCAGGACGCGCACAAGCGACGGCTTCAGGCAGGCGACGTCGACGCTCTCGGTCTGCTTGAGCAGGCCGTTGGGCGCCAGCCGCGCCATTCCGGCGGCGGAGGCGAGCCGAACCGGGCTTTCCTCGTCTTCCTCGTGCAGGTCGACGTCGCTGTCGTCATCGATGCCGGACTTGCGCTTGATCTCGAAAAGCGCGGTCGTTCTCCGCACCCCAGGCAGGCCGTTGTCGTCGCCGCCGTAGGAGGCCAATATCACGGGCTTGCGCGTTGGGGCTTCGTCGAGGTTGAGGACGGGCTTGGCGTCAGCCGCTTCCTCGATCACGCGCTTGGCGGGGCGGTTCTCGATGAAAGCCGTGGGCGTGGTGTTTTCGATTACCGCCTTGGCCGGCTGCTGCCGTTGCGACGCGGCCGCGGTGCTGCGGTCCTGCCGGATCATCGGCGATGGCGCGGCCGACGCCGAGCTGGCGCCGAACAGCGAACCGAAGAGCGACTTTTTCTTGGCCGGCTGCGCCTGCGGAAACTCGGCGGCGGTAGCGACGACTTCGCCCGCAGCGGCGGGAGTTGCGGCGGCGCTCTTGGCGGGCTCTTCGTCCTTCGAAGAGCCCGGCTTGGTTTCGGCCAGCGCCGCTGCTGTCTCGGCTGCGCCGGCTTTTGCGGCGTTTTCGGCATCCGCCGCTACCGCGGGTTTCGCCGCCTCGTCTGGTTTCGCGGCCTGGGCCTGTGCGGCTTCGGCGGCCTGCGCGGAAGGCGCCTGCGGCGTGGTCGGGAAAACGACGGCCGGATTTGCAGTGGGCAGATAGGCAACCTGGTCGGGAAGCTTCCCATCGCCATCCGGTTGCGCTGCGGAGGCCGTCACGGTCGCGGAGGAAGTTTGTTCGTCGGTCTGCGCGAAGCCTGCGCCGGTCTGGGCAGGAGAGGAAGCCGCCATCGTCGGGGCGTTGTAGCCTTGCATTCCGGCTTCGAAATCCGGCGTACCGGACGACGTGCAGGATGCAAGCAATACGGAGAAAAGCGCTCCGACAACGCCAATACCGACACTTGATGCGCTACGCGTTCCCCTAACTCGCAAACCGCTTCCTTCCCTCGCATTCCGGCAGCGTGAACTGCAGTTACAATATCAGTCTAGGCCCAGAAGCCACGCCCCCTGACACGCGAGAGACGAACGGGCGAATCTTAATCCCATGCCCAGTGTCGGGCTAGGGAGAAAATAAGGCAACATCAAGGTCGATCGCCATGATTTTGCCTGCTTTCTTACCGGCAGACTCCGGTTGGAGCCTCCGTCAGACTCGTACTTTCACATAGGTTCCGGGCGCTTCGCCGAGGATTTTTCCCTTGTCGCCGGGCTTGCGGGCCGCGACGCGTCTTGCGTCCTTGTCCTCGATCCATTTCTGCCAGTGCGGCCACCACGAGCCCGGATTTTCGGTCGCATGGGCGATCCAGTCCTCGAACGCGCCGACCGGCTTGCCGCCCGTCCAGTGCTGGTATTTCATCTGCGCCGGCGGATTGACGACACCGGCAATGTGGCCGGAACCGGCCATGACGAACTCTACCGGCCCGCCGAAGAAGCGGCAGCCTAGGAACACCGAGCGCGCCGGCGCGATATGGTCCTCCTTCGCCGACAGATTGTAGACGGGAATGGTTATGTCCGACAGCGACAGGCTGCGCCCGGCGATCTCCATCTTGCCCTTGGTAAGGTTGTTCTCAAGATAGCAGTTGCGCAGGTAGAAGGAATGGTTGGCCGCCGCCATGCGTGTCGAATCGGCGTTCCAGTAGAGCAGGTCGAAGGGCAGGGGGTCCTTGCCGCGCATGTAATTGTTGATGACGTAGGGCCAGATCAGGTCGCCGGAACGCAGCATGTTGAAGGCGGTCGCCATCTTGGTGCCTTCCAGATAGCCCTTCTCGCCCATGGCGCGCTCGACCGCCGAGACCTGATCCTCGTCGACGAACACTTTCAGGTCGCCGGCATAGGTGAAGTCGACCTGGGTGGTGAAGAAGGTCACCGAGGCAATGCGGTCATCGCCTTCCTGCGCCAGGAGGGCGAGAGCGGCGGCCAGCAGCGTGCCGCCGACACAATAGCCGATGGCGTTGACCTCGCGCTCGCCGGTGGTGGATTCGATCGTGTCGAGCGCATATTGCAATCCTTCACGGATATAGGCTTCCCAGCCCTTCATGCCGTGGCGTTCGTCCGGGTTGATCCAGGAGATGACGAAGACGGTGTGCCCTTGCTCGATCGCCCAGCGGATGAAGCTTTTCTGCGGGTTCAGGTCGAGGATGTAGAACTTGTTGATCCAGGGCGGGCAGATCAGCAGCGGCCGCTTCAGCACCTTGTCGGTCGTCGGCTCATATTGCAGGATCTCCGCGACGTCGCTGCGCCCGATCACCTTGCCTGGCGTGACGGCGATGTTCCTGCCGATCTCGAATGGCGTGTAGTCGGCTTGCCTGAGCTTGAGGTCGCCGCGCCCGGCGGCGATGTCCTCCGCCAGCATCTTCATGCCGCGCACCAGATTCTCGCCGTTGCTGGCGACCGTCTCGCGGAACAGTTCCGGATTGGTCAGGATGAAGTTGGAGGGCGAGATCGCATGCGAGATCTGCTTGACGTAGAACGACGCCTTGTGGCGCGTGTGGTCGTCGAGGCCGTCGGCATGCTCGACAAGGTCGCCCGCCCAGCGCGAGGTCACCAGATAGGCCTGCTTCAAAAAGTCGAAGAAGGCGTTGCGGCCCCATTCGGGATCCTGGAAACGCTTGTCGCCTTTTTCCGGGGCCACTGTGGTTTCGGGATTTTCGCCACCGGCCCGCTGCACGGCGTTCGCCCAGACGGTCATGTAGCCCGAGAACAGCCTTGTCTGCGCCTCCAGCGCCCGCTGCGGGTCGGAAAGCCAGTATTCGGTCAATTTCGAAAAGGTCTTCACCATGTCGACGACGGGTTCGGCGACGCTGTCGCGCACCTCGCCCTTCTCGCGCGGCTCGGCCCAGGCGGAGGCCGCCTTGCCGGCCTGCTCGACCATGCGCGCCATGTTGAGGGCGAAGCGCTCGGGATCCTTGACGATGTACTGCTCGACCGCGGACGGATCGGGGTTCGTCTTGTCCGAATCGGAAGCTTTCGTCATGCTCTTCGCGATCCTCCCAAGGCTTTTTGTTGACATCTTAGCATGACACGTTCGAAAGGGTCCAATACCGACGGATATCGCTCTAAAGGAGCCTTGGCGGAAAGAACATGACAATCCGACACAAATCCAGCCTGCCTGCTGTCGCACGTTGCGCTCTCGCCGCCGCATTCATGGCGGGACTGGCGGCCGTTGGCGGATGTGCGTCGAGTTCGTCGGACACGGCGATGCCCATCGTTTCCCAAGGCGGGGCGATCGACACCGGCACTTATCCGAATCTCAACGTGCCGCCGCAAGTCGCGGCCAAGCCGCTGAGCGAAGACGACAAGGCAAATCTGACCGGCCGTATCGCTTCCGCTCAGGCGCGGCAGACGGCCTCCGGACGCGGCGCCGGGACCAAGGGCGACCCGGCGCGGCTGAGGAGGCTTGCGGAGGAGCAGGGCGCCGATACGCTGGACGCGATCAAGGCTCAGTGACGGCCTCGACCTCGCCTTACATTGGGTATATACGCGCCGCCAATCTCGCCCCCTGCTTCGTGGATCGACAATGGAAGAGTTTCACAAGGTTCGCCGGCTTCCGCCCTACGTGTTCGAGCAGGTCAACCGGTTGAAGGCGTCAGCCCGTTCGAAGGGCGCCGACATCATCGATCTCGGCATGGGCAATCCCGACCTGCCGACACCGAAAGCCATCGTCGACAAACTCTGCGAAGTCGTTCGCGACCCGCGCACCCATCGCTATTCCTCGTCGCGCGGCATCCCCGGCTTGCGCCGCGCCCAGGCGAGCTACTACGCCCGCCGCTTCGGCGTGAAGCTCGATCCGGAAACCCAGATCGTCGCTACGCTTGGCTCCAAGGAAGGTTTCGCCAATATGGCGCAGGCGATCACCGCCCCAGGCGACGTGATCATGTGCCCGAACCCGACCTATCCGATCCATGCCTTCGGTTTCATCATGTCGGGCGGCGTCATCCGCTCGCTGCAGGTCGAGCCGGACGACGGCTTCATTCCGGCACTGGAGCGCGGCATCCGTCATTCGATCCCGAAGCCCCTGGCGCTGATCCTCAACTATCCGTCGAACCCGACCGCGTTGGTGGCGAGCCTCGACTTCTACAAGGACGTCGTCGCCTTCGCCAAGAAGAACGACATCATCATCCTGTCCGACCTTGCCTATTCGGAGATCTATTTCGACGGCAACCCGCCGCCTTCCGTGCTGCAGGTTCCGGGTGCGATCGATGTTACCGTCGAATTCACCTCGATGTCGAAGACGTTTTCCATGCCCGGCTGGCGCATGGGCTTTGCCGTCGGCAACGAGCGGCTGATCTCGGCGCTGACGCGGGTCAAATCCTATCTCGACTATGGCGCGTTCACGCCGATCCAGGTTGCCGCGGCCCATGCGCTCAACGGCGACGGCGCCGACATCGAGGAAGTGCGCGACGTCTACCACAAGCGCCGCGACGTGATGATCGACACCTTCGCCCGCTCGGGCTGGGCAATGCCGGCGCCGGCCGCATCGATGTTCGCCTGGGCGCCGATCCCCGAGCCGTTCCGGCATCTTGGTTCGCTGGAGTTTTCCAAGCTGCTGATCGAGCACGCGGACGTAGCGGTGGCGCCGGGCGTCGGATTCGGCGAGCACGGCGACGATTTTGTACGCATTGCGCTGGTCGAGAACGAGCACCGCATCCGCCAGGCAGCCCGCAACATCAAACGCTTCCTGATGTCGGCGGAAAAGCAGCCCAATAACGTCGTGCCGCTCGCCGCCCGGCGCTGACGGCACACGTCTTTCCTTTCAATCCAGTTTCAGGGCAGACCGGTCATGGCCGAAGCTTTGCGTGTTGGGATAGCCGGGCTCGGCACGGTTGGCGCGTCGGTGGCGCGCGTCATCGAGACCAAGCGCGCGGAACTGACCCGCCAGTGCGGCCGCGACGTCGTCGTGACCGCTGTATCGGCCCGCGATAAGACACGCGACCGCGGCTTCGATCTTTCCGGCGCCGCATGGTTCGACGATTCTGTCGAACTTGCCGCCAAGGCCGATGTCGACGTGTTCGTCGAACTGATCGGCGGCAATGATGGTCCAGCACTTGCCAGCGTCAAGGCCGCGCTCGAAGCCGGCCGCCATGTGGTGACCGCCAACAAGGCGCTGCTGGCAAAACATGGCGTGGCGCTGGCCGAGATCGCCGAGAAGAAGGGCGTTCTGCTCAACTACGAGGCGGCGGTGGCCGGCGGCATTCCGGTGATCAAGACGATGCGCGAGGCGCTGGCGGGCAACACCGTGTCACGCGTCTTCGGTATCCTCAACGGCACCTGCAACTACATCCTGACGCGCATGGAGGCCGAAGGCATCAATTTCGACGAGGTGCTGAAGGACGCGCAGCGGCTCGGCTATGCCGAGGCCGACCCAACCTTCGATATCGAAGGCCACGACACCGCGCACAAGCTGTCGATCCTCACCAGCCTCGCCTTCGGCACGAAGATCGCGGCCGATGACATCTATCTGGAGGGTATCTCCAACATCACCCAGGCCGATATCCGCGCGGCGGGTGAGCTCGGCTACCGGATAAAGCTGCTCGGCGTGGCGCAACGCACCGACAGCGGCATCGAGCAGCGCGTGCATCCGACCATGGTGCCGACCGCATCGGTCATCGCGCAGGTCCACGGTGTCACCAACGCGGTGGCGATCGAGACCGACATTTTGGGCGAGTTGCTGCTCTCAGGTCCCGGCGCCGGCGGTAACGCCACCGCCTCGGCGGTGGTCGGCGACATCGCCGACATCGCGAAAAGCCGGCCGGGTTTCCAGCACGGTCCGGTGTTCGGGCGGCCCGCCAAGGAACTGAAACCCTACAAGCAGGCCAAGATGCGCAGCCATGAGGGCGGCTATTTCATCCGCCTGACCGTGCACGACCGAGTCGGCGTTTTCGCCGCGGTTGCGAAGCGCATGGCCGACAACCAGATCTCGCTGGAATCGATCGTCCAGCGCGCCGTTGAATCCAATGGCGATGCGATCAAGACCGTCATCCTGGTCACCCACGAGACAACGGAAGCGGCGGTGCGGAAAGCCGTCGACGGCATCACCAAGGACGGCCATTTGACAGACAAGCCGCAGGTCATCCGCATCGAGCGGGCGGATTAGGACCGCGCTGGCCGCCAACCATTCAGGGTTGTGGTATTCAGTCGGCAATGCCCGGTCTTGCCCGGCATCAGCGACTTTGCGACAACAACCCAATCCGCACGGGAGGAGAAGAACGGATGGTCAAGGGTGCTGGCGGCCTCGACCGCATCCTAGCAATGGAGATCGTGCGCGTCACCGAACGCGCGGCGATCGCAGCGGCACGCTTTCGCGGCCGAGGCGACGAGAAGGCGGCGGACGAGGCCGCCGCGTCGGCCATGCGCATGGAACTGGACAAGCTGCCGATCAAGGGCACCGTGGTGATCGGCGAGGGCGAGCAGGACGAGACGCCGACGCTCTACATCGGCGAGACCCTCGGCAAGGGTGGCGGCCCGGATGTCGACATCGCGCTGGATTCGCTGGAGGGGACGACGGTCTGCGCAAAGAACCTGCCAAACGCGCTGTCGGTGATCGCAGTGGCGGCGAAAGGCAGCCTGCTGTTCGCGCCGAATGTCTACATGCAGAAAATCGCCATCGGCCCGGGCTTCGCGGCCGGCACGGTCGACATCGACGCCTCGCCGCGTGAAAACATCGAGAATCTCGCCAAGGCCAAGGGCGTCCCGGTCGGCGAGATCACCGCCTGCATTCTCGACCGTCCACGCCATGCGCGACTGATCGAAGCGGTGCGCGAGGCGGGCGCGGCGATCCGGCTGATCGGCGACGGCGACGTTGCAGGCGTCATCCATGCCACCGAACCGGGCGAGACCGGCGTCGACATCTACCTCGGCTCGGGCGGTGCGTCGGAAGGCGTGCTGGCGGCGGCAGCCCTGCGCTGCATCGGCGGCCAGATGCAGGGGCGGTTGATCCTCGACACGCCGGACAAGAAGGCGCGGGCCGCCAAGATGGGCATCACCGACTTCGACAAGGTCTATTCCGCCGAGGACATGGCGAAGGGCGACGTCATCTTCGCGGCGACCGGCGTCACCGACGGCAATCTGCTCGCCGGCGTGCGTTTCGGCCGCGATGTGATCACCACCGATACGATCGTGCTACGCTCCTCGTCCCGCACCGTGCGGGAAATCCGCGCCCGGCATCGGGATCTGGAACGGCTTTGAGCACCGCAAGGACGGCAACCTGGAGCCTGATGGCGACCGCTGCGCCGAAGCCATCAGCATGAGCGCCGAAAAACGCTTCTTCCTCGGCGTGCGCCGCTCCGCGACCGGCGTCGCCTGGGTGCATAGGCTGAACGACCGTCAGGAGATGTCCGCGCTTGCCATCGCGCAGGGACATGGCGTGCCCGACATCGTGGCGCGTGTACTTGCCGGACGCAATGTCGCCGCCGATACGGTCGAGCGCTTTCTCGATCCGACCATACGTGACTTGCTGCCCGACCCCGCGACTCTGACGGATATGGAGGCGGCCGCCGCCCGGCTCGCCGATGCCGTCACGCGCCGCGAGAAGGTGGCGATCTTCGGCGACTATGACGTTGACGGCGCGGCGTCCTCAGCGCTGCTGAAGCGGTTTCTCGCACATTTCGGCATCGAATCCGAAATCTACATTCCCGACCGCATCTTCGAGGGTTACGGACCGAATCCCGACGCCATGCGCGAACTGGTGGCGCGTGGCGCCAGTCTCATCGTCACTGTGGACTGCGGCACCAACAGTGCTGCCTCGATCGTGGCGGCGCGAGAGGCGGGTGCCGACGTCGTGGTGCTTGACCACCATCAGGTCGGCGGCGCGCTGCCCGAGGGCGTGCCGATCGTCAATCCCAACCGTGAGGACGACCTGTCGGGGCAGGGACATTTGTGCGCCGCTGGCGTCGTCTTCCTGGCGCTGGTGCAGACGGCACGTATCCTGCGCCGCCGCCCGGACCTGCCGCAGGCCGACCTCCTGTCGATGCTCGATCTCGTCGCGCTGGCGACGGTCTGCGATGTGGTGTCGCTGACCGGCGTCAATCGTGCCTTTGTCGTTAAGGGCCTGCTCGCCATCCGCCAGCAGCGCAATGCCGGACTGGCGGCGCTGGCGCGCGCGGCGCGCATCGGCGAACCGGTCAACGCCTTCCACCTCGCCTTCCTCATCGGCCCGCGCATCAATGCCGGCGGCCGTATCGGTGACGCGGCACTTGGCAGCCGGCTTCTGGCGACAGACGATCCGGTCGAGGCGGAGAAGATTGCCGCCGTGCTCGACCGGCTGAACCAGGAGCGCCAGGCGCTGGAACAGGTGATGCTCGAGCAGGCGCGTGCCGAGGCCGACGCCGAGCTTGCGGGCGGAACGGGTCCGGCGGTGCTGGTGACCGGCAGCGACGGCTGGCATCCAGGTATCGTCGGCCTGCTGGCGTCGCGGCTGAAGGATCATGCGCGGCGCCCAGCCTTCGCCATTGCATTCAATCCGAACGGCACCGGCACCGGTTCGGGACGCTCCGTGCCAGGCTTCGACCTCGGCCGGCTGGTGCGCGACGCTTTCGCGCTGGGCCTGATCGACAAGGGCGGCGGCCACGCCATGGCGGCCGGCATCACAGTACAGCGGGCAAAGCTCGGCGAATTGCGTGCTTTCTTCGAAGAAAGGGCGGCGACCGAGGTGACGCGGCTGCGCGACGAGGAAAGCCTGCTGATCGATGCCGCGCTTTCGGCGGAAGGCGCGACGCAAAAACTGCTCGACGCGCTGGAACAGGCGGGTCCGTTCGGCTCGGGTTATCCGCCGCCGATGTTCGTGCTGCCCCGGCACCAGTTGCGCGACGTGCGCCCGGTCGGCAGCACGCATCTGCGCCTCGACCTGCGCTCCGACGCGGGCGGCTCGATCCAGGCCATGGCCTTCCGCGCCGCCGGCAGCGATCTCGGCGAATTCCTGGGCAAGAACCGGGGAAACCGTGTCCACGTCGCCGGCCAGGTGCAGGCGAACTACTGGAACGGCGCGCGCAGCGTGCAGTTCAGGGTGGTCGACGCTGCGGCTAGCCCGGCCTGAGAACCGTCAGCGGGCGTCAAAATGTAGCCTCGGCTGATATTCGCACTACAAGGCTACGGCTGCGTCTCTTCGAGCACGCTCTGCAGCCGGAAGAGTTCGCCCAGCCGTTCCCTGGTCGTCTCGTAGCCGATGCGGATCGATTCGTCGGCGCGATGGAATTCCGACAGGCCGATGTGGCCAAGCTTCGGCTGCAACGACAGATCCGGCGGGTCGCCAGCAAGCCGGGCACGCGAGATGCGGTCCTGGATGATGTTGAACGCCTCGACCATGACCCCGCTGATGCCGAGGCGGGATTCCCGGTTGCCACGCGAATGGCCGTCGCTCTCGACCACCAGCTCGCCGGCGCTGTGCTTGATCACGGCGGCGCGGCCGAACAGGTCGTAGTGCAGGTTGACCGCCACCACCAGAGGCTGCTCATAGGCGCGGCAGACCGAGACCGGGACGGGATTGACCAGTGCGCCGTCGACCAGCACACGCTTGTTGGCGGTGACCGGCTCGAACACGCCGGGAAGCGCGTAGGAGGCGCGCATCGCGGTAATCAGCGCGCCGCTGGACAGCCAGATCTCGTGGCCGGTGCGGATTTCGGTCGCCACGCAGACGAAGGGTTTCGGCAGGTCCTCGAAACGCGTGCCGTTCAGATGCTCTTGCATGCGGGCGTCGAGCTTCATGCCGCCGAACAGGCCGTTGCCGCCGAAATGGAAATCGAGCAGGCCGAAGATGCGCCGCTTGGTCAGGCTGCGGGCGAACTCTTCGATCTGGTCGAGCTTGCCGGCCAGGTAACAGCCGCCGACCAGCGCGCCGATCGATGTGCCGGCGATCATGTTGATCTCGATGCTGGCCTCATCCAGTGCCCGCAGCACTCCGATATGCGCCCAGCCGCGGGCAGCGCCGCCGCCGAGCGCCAGCGCTATGCCGGATTTCTTTGGCAGCAGGGGCGCCTTTTCAGGCGCGTGTACAACCGTGCCGCCGGCCCCGCCCGTATCGAATGATCTGTTTCTGCGCGACGCCCATTCGAGCATCTTCTACTCCCACGTCTCCCCAACGCTTATACGGCCACGGCCGTATCCAAAGCATGAAGGGTCTGCTTCCGGAAGCGGAAAGAGATGTGCCAGCTAACCATGCGAATGCGGTGTGGCGCCTGACAGTATGGCGCTGCCGTCATCGCGGAGGCTTGGTTCCCCGTCCGTAAAATCCACAACCCTGTAAAAGCAGGAACGCCGGCCTGTGTGGCACGTCGCACCGTCCCCCGCCACTTTCACGCGCAACCAGATTGCGTCCTGATCGCAATCGGCTCGCATTTCCATGACATTCAGCAAGTTGCCCGACGTTTCTCCCTTTTTCCAGATCGACGCACGCGATCGTGACCAGAAATGGCCAATCCCGGTCCTGAGCGTCAGCGACAGCGCCTCGGCATTCATATGCGCGACCATCAGCAGCGTGCCGTCGTCGGCGTCGGTGACGACGGCCGTGACGAGACCCGCTGCGTCGAAGCGAGGCGAAAGAACGGTGCCGCTCTCCAGCAGGTGCTTGTCGGCGGAGGGTTTTGGAAAAAAATCCGGCATCACCGGCTCCTCTGAAGCCGGTGGGGCAGCGGGACTTAAGTCCCGTAGCCTCCCCGGACCATGGTCAAGAACCGGATCTGTTCCTCGGGATTGTCCTTGAACACACCGGTGAAGGTCGAAGTCAGAGTGGTAGACCCCTGCTTGCGGATGCCGCGCATCGCCATGCACATATGCTCGGCCTCGATCATCACCGCAACCCCGCGCGGGTTGAGCACTTCCTGGATTACGGCGGCGATCTGTGCGGTCAGCGCCTCTTGCGTCTGCAGGCGATGGGCAAAAATGTCGACGACGCGGGCGATCTTCGACAGGCCGACGACCTTGCCGTCCGGCAAGTAGCCGACATGCGCCTTGCCGATGATCGGCACCATGTGGTGCTCGCAATGCGAATGGAATTTTATGTCGCGCACAATCACCAGGTCGTCGTAGCCGGCCACTTCCTCGAAGGTGCGGCCAAGCTCGTCGGCCGGGCACATGTCGTAGCCGTTGAACATTTCTAGGTAGGCCTTCGCCACGCGCTTCGGCGTGTCCTTGAGCCCCTCGCGGTCCGGATTGTCGCCGGTCCAGCGCAGCAGGGTGAGCACGGCGGCTTCGACCTCGGCTTCGGTAGGGCGATGCGTCTCCGGCTTGTCCATGAAGTCGGAGCGCGGCATGATCTTCTTGACGACGGCGTCCATGAAAGGAGTCTCCCGTAGTCGCCCGCTTGCGGGGCGACGAGTTGAACGGACCACTGCCTTTCGCGGGCACCTGACCCTGCGGTGTCCGAAAAGCGGCGTGACGGCTGCCCGGTTCCTCGGCAGCCTGGCCGCCTCGATCCGGACGCTTCACTATATATGGTCGGCACGGGCGAATGAAAGACGCTCCCTTGGTACACATCGTTCGTCAACTGACATCAAAGCGCAAAAACGTATCCGGACTCCGCCGGGTAGACGGGAATATGCAACCGTTGCGTTGCGGACCGAAACGCAACGGATGCAGTGCGCCTCCGGCAGCGGCCGGAGGCCGATACATCGAAGTGGGCGGGTGACCGCGTGTTGAGCGCGCCCGCGGCGGTGCGGGTTCGATGCCCTTCGGAAATTCCATGTGCAGGTGGCGCGGCAAGCACCTATATTGGTTCGGGAAGAAGCTGCGGCACGCGGCGACATGCGGGCGAAGACCAATGATCGACGACGTCTACAACGCAAAAATCCTGGGCTTTGCCGGCAATATCGGCCGGATCGGCCGCCTGCCGCATCCCGACGCTTCGGCCCGCGCGCATTCGAAACTCTGCGGCTCGACGGTCACCGTTGACCTGACGATGCGGGACGGTGTGGTCACCGATTTTGCCCATGACGTGAAAGCCTGCGCGCTCGGGCAGGCGTCCTCGGCGATCATGGCCGAGCATATCGTGGGTGCCTCGGCTGAGGAATTGCGCGCCGTACGCGAGACGATGCTGAAGATGCTGAAGGAAAACGGCGCGCCGCCCGAAGGCCGCTTCGCCGACCTGAAATATTTGGAGCCGGTGCGCGACTACAAGGCGCGGCATGCCTCGACCATGCTGACCTTCGACGCGGTGGTTGACGCCATAGGCCAGATCGAGCGCAAGCAGGCGGAACAGGCCGCCTAGCTACCGGTGGCCCAATCCGGCTGGCTCAGGCCGTCGCCGTTTTCTGTTGCGCCGCCTCCACCACCGCCAGCGCCGTCATGTTGACGATGCCGCGCGAGGTCACCGACGGCGTCAAAATATGCGCCGGCCGGTCGGTGCCGAGCAGGATTGGCCCGACATGCAGCGCGTCCATCATCTGCTTGACCGTGGTCAGCGCGATGTTGGCGGCGTCGAGGTTCGGGAAGACCAGCAGGTTGGCCTCGCCCTTCAGCCGCGAATGCGGGTAGATGCGCTGGCGTAGTTCTTCCGACAGCGCCGAATCGCCATGCATCTCGCCGTCGCATTCGAGGTCCGGCGCCTGTTCCCGCAGGATTTCGGCGGCGCGGCGCATCTTGAGCGACGTCGCCGCGTCGCGCGACCCGAAATTCGAGAAGGACAGCAGGGCGGCCTTCGGCTCGATGCCGAAACGCCGGATTTCCTCCGCCGCCAACAGGGTCATTTCGGCGATCTCCTCGGCGGTGGGGTCGATCGTCACGTAGGTGTCGGTGAGAAATATCACGCCGCGCGTCGAGATCAGCATGGAGAGCGCCGACAGGTCGCGGTCGCGCACTTCCGGCCGGGCGCCGATAATCAGCGAGACATGGCGCAGGTGCCGCTCGAAACGGCCTTCCAGGCCGCAGATCATGGCGTCGGCATCGTGGCGGCGCAGCGCCAGGGCGGCGATAACCGTGGTCTCGGTGCGCACCATGGTGCGCGCCGCTTCTTGCGTTACGCCACGCCGGCCGGCGAGTTCGATCAACAGGTCGACATAGGTGCGGTAGCGCGGATCGTCCTCGGGATTGATGAGTTCGAAATCGGTTCCCGGGCGGATGCGCAGCCCGTAGCGCCTCAAGCGCACGTCCACCACCGCCGGGCGCCCGATCAGGATCGGTTGAGCGATGCCCTCGTCGATGACCACCTGCGCGGCGCGCAGCACGCGCTCGTCCTCGCCATCGGCATAGATGACGCGTTTCGCTGTCGAGTTCTTGGCCGCCGAGAACACCGGCTTCATCACCAGCCCCGAGCGGAAGACGAAGCGATTCAGCCGGTCGACATAGGCCGGAAAATCGGTGATCGGTCGCGATGCGACGCCCGTCTCGCAGGCGGCCCTGGCAACCGCCGGCGCGATGCGCAGGATGAGACGGGGATCGAAGGGCGAGGGGATCAAGAAGTCCGGCCCGAAGATCGGCGTCTCGCCGGAATAAGCGCGCGCCGCCACGTCCGACGGTTCTTCGCGGGCCAGCGCGGCAATGGCGCGCACCGCCGCCATCTTCATCTCCTCGTTGATGGCGCGCGCACCGCAATCCAGCGCGCCGCGAAAAATGTAAGGAAAACACAGTACGTTGTTGACCTGGTTGGGAAAATCCGAACGACCGGTGCAGATCATGGCGTCGGGCCGGGCGGCGCGCGCCACTTCCGGCATGATCTCCGGCGTCGGGTTGGCCAGCGCCAGGACCAGCGGCTTCGGCGCCATGCCCGCTAGCAGTTCCGGTTTCAGCACGCCGGCCGCCGACAGGCCGAGAAACACATCCGCGCCCGGGATCACTTCGGCCAACGTGCGCGCCTCCGTGTCCTTGACGTAAGGGTCCTTCCAGCGGTCCATCTCCTCGACGCGGCCCTTGTGGGCGACGCCGAAACGGTCGGTGACCCAGATGTTCTCGACCTTCGCGCCAAGCGAAACCAGGAGGTTGAGGCAGGCGAGCGCCGCCGCGCCCGCGCCCGAGGTGACGATCTTTACGTCCGCGATATTCTTGCCTGCGAACTCCAGTCCGTTCAGCACGGCGGCACCGACGATGATCGCGGTGCCATGCTGGTCGTCATGGAACACCGGAATGCCCATGCGGGCCTTCAGCCGCTCCTCGACCTCGAAACATTCGGGCGCTTTGATGTCCTCCAGATTGATGCCGCCGAAGGTCGGTTCCAGAGCGGCGACCGTCTCGACCATTCGTTCGATTTCCGGCGCGTCGATCTCGATGTCGAACACGTCTATCCCAGCGAATTTCTTGAACAAAACGGCCTTGCCTTCCATCACCGGCTTGGAAGCGAGGGGGCCTATATTGCCAAGTCCTAATACGGCGCTGCCGTTGGAGACCACGCCGACCAGATTGGCGCGGCCGGTATAGTCGGCGGCGGTCGCCGGGTCGTCGCGGATAGCGAGGCAGGGCGCGGCCACGCCCGGCGAATAGGCAAGTGCCAGGTCGCGCTGGTTTCCCAACGGTTTTGTCGCCTGGATCTCCAGCTTTCCGGGCGTCGGGTATTTGTGGAAGAACAGGGCGGCCTCGTCGAGGTCCGATTTCGCCGTATGGGTGCTTTCGTCGCTCATGCCCGTGACCGCTGTTCCCTAGAGTTTCGTCCAGCCGTTGCGGCGGCTTCCGACATGCGCATATCAGAAAGCGCTTACATAGGCGCCACCGTCGACCGGAATGTTCTGTCCTGTCAGGTATCCGGCGTGGACGGAACACAGGAAGGCGCAGATCTGACCAAATTCTTCCAATGTTCCCAATCGTTTGGCAGGAATATCTGAAGCAAGTCTCTCCTTGCGCTGGCGCGCCGCCTCCGGGTCTTCCGGCACGCCCGGCTCGTGCGGGCCACGTAGCCGGTCAGTATCAAGCTTTCCAGGCAACATATTGTTAATCGTGACATTTTTGTCGATAACGCCGCGCGCGATGCCGGACAGGAAGGAGGTCAGCCCGGCCCGAGCAGCCGAAGACAAGTCGAGGCCCTGGATCGGCATATAGACCGACAGCGAGGTGATGTTGACGATCCGGCCGAAGCCGCGCGACGCCATGCCGTCGACGGTGGCTTTGATTAGTTCGAACGGGGTGACCATGTTGTTGGTGACGCCCTTGAGGATCGCCGCGCGGTCGAGCTCGCGGAAATCGCGAAATGGCGGGCCGGCATTGTTGTTGACCAGGATGTCCGGGTCCGGGCAGGCCGACAGCAGCGACTCCTGAATGGCTGGATCGGCGACGTCTCCGGCGATTTCAATGATTTCCACGCCGAACCTGTCGCGAATCTCGGCGGCCGTGTGGGCAAGGGTCGCAGCGTCGCGGCCGTTGACGACGAGGTTTACGCCGTTCTCCGCCAGCGCCAGGGCGCAGCCCTTGCCAAGGCCCTTGCTCGACGCGCAGACGATCGCCTTGCGACCCCGAATGCCTAGATCCATTCCGCTGTTCCTCCATTCTGAGAGGCGCGCACCCTATAGCGCGGGACGCCACGACCGCAACCGTCATACGCATGTTGCATGAATCTGGGCATTGGCGCACATGCAGCAACAGGATCAGGCTGTTATGTCCGAAACAGCACCCCACAAATACAAGACACTTTTCATCTCCGACCTGCATCTCGGCTCGAAGGCGGCCAAGGCCGACTTTCTCATAGACTTCCTTCGGTACCATGAGGCGGAGACGATTTATCTGGTCGGCGATATTGTCGACGGCTGGCGTCTGCGCCGCTCATGGCACTGGCCGCAGGCGCATAACGACGTCGTCCAGAAGCTGCTGAGACAGGCGCGCAAGGGTATGAATATCTTCTATATCGCTGGAAATCATGACGAATTCCTGCGGCAGTTCCAGGGTACACATTTCGGCGGCATCGTCGTCAGTGACCGGGCGATCCATGAAACGGCGGACGGCAAACGCTTTTTGGTGATCCATGGCGATCAGTTCGACACCATCGTGCACAACGTTCGCTGGCTGGCCTATCTTGGTGATCGGGCTTATGATTTTGCCATTTCGGTCAACCGGGTGGTGTTCCGCATCCGGAGAGTGCTTGGCCTGCCATACTGGTCGTTCTCGTCCTGGGCGAAGGTCAAAGTGAAGAAAGCGGTGAATTTCATCGGCGCTTTCCAGAAAGTCCTCAGCGAGGAAGCCCGCCGTTCGGAAGTTGATGGCGTGATCTGCGGCCATATTCACCACGCCGTGATCGAACAGTTCGACGGAATTACCTATGTGAATACAGGCGACTGGGTGGAAAGCTGCACGGCAGTGGTCGAGAATTTCGACGGGTCGCTGGAGATACTGCGCTGGCCGCATGTGTTCGAAGCCCTGCCCAAGGAGACGGGTTTCAAGCCGCGCCTGATCGAGGGCGGCTCCGTGGTCGAGGCCGCCTGATCGTAAGTCCTTGAAATCAAAGGGCCGCAGGTGTCGATTGCAGCCAAGGTCATGCTTCTAAAATCGAGCGATTTCAATTGGTTGCCGGAGAAGCGACCGCCGGAATCACGAATAGGCATGACATTGACCTGTCGCAAGCCGGACATGATGGTGCTTTCGACCAGCTTCGAACGGACTGCGAAGTGCTTTCCCTGCCAATCCGCATGACGCCGATGCGCAAGGTGCTTGACGGGTTGGAGGCGTGACCATTTGGCCACATCCGGCGACGAGATAGGGTGTGTTCTCGATCGTAGGTTAGGCGGCTTCCGGCCGGCATGGTATGTGCCGAGAAATCGGAGCGGCCGTTCGGTCAGAATCTCCGACCGGACCGATGATGCCCCTGCCTTCGCTTTCGCCCGAACAGCTTATCAAGCCAAAAAACTTCGAGTTTCGGATATCGCTGATCTTCGCGGCGATCTTCGTGCCGCAGGCGGTGCATCTGCCGTATTTCCCGCTGTGGCTCGAAGGCAACGGTTTCGGCGCCGAGGAGATCGCGGTCATCCTTTCGGCCCCAATGTTCTTGCGGGTGGTGACGACGCCCTTCATCACCGCCATGGCCGACCAGGCGAGCGACCGGGCGAATGTGCTGATCCTGCTGGTCGCGGCGGCGCTGCTGGTCTCGCTCGGCTTCTTTCTCAAGCCGACCTATCTGGTGGTGCTGGTGGTCTCGCTGGCGCTGGCGGTGGCCTGGACACCGCATTCACCGCTCTCCGATTCGCTGGCGCTTTCGGGCGTCCGGCGCTTCGGATCGAACTATACACGCATGCGGATCTGGGGTTCGATCGCCTTTCTGTGCGCCAATCTCGGCGGCGGCATCATCCTGTCGCTGACCAGCGAGAAATCGGTCCCCGCCATCATCAGTTGCTCGCTGGTGGTGGCGCTGCTGGTTTCGTTCATGGCGCCTAGGCTCGGCCGTCCGCGCAAGGCGTCGCCGCTGTCCGCCGCGGAAATACAGGATGCCGGGCCAAAACTGCTCAACCATTATTTCGTGCTGGTCGTCGGCAGCGCGGGCGTTATCAACGGCAGCCACGCTTTCCTCTACAGCTTCGTTTCCATCTATTGGAAATCGATCGGCATCGGCGACACGACCGTCGGCCTGCTGTGGGCCTGGGCGGTGGTCGCCGAAGCCTTCATGTTCCTGTTCTTCACGCGGTTGTTCTCGCGGCACTCGGCGACGGCGGTGATGGCGCTGGCCGGCGTGGGGGCGGTCGTGCGCTGGCTGGCGTTTCCGCTGATCTGGCCGTCTGGCATCGGCGTTATCGGCTTCTTCGCCATCCAGTCGCTGCACTCATTCTCGACCGCACTGATCCTGATCGGTGTGCAGAAACTGATCGTCGAAACCGTGCCCGAGGAACGCACGGGCGCGGCGCAAGGCATAGCTTTCTTCGCCACCGGTTTTTCGATGGCGGCTTTCACGCTGCTTTCAGGTCCGCTCTATGCGGCCTTCGGGGTGTTCGGTTTCTGGGCGATGATCGCCGTGGCGGTTGTGGGCCTGGTGTTGGTCTGGATGGCTCGGCCCTTGAGAAGCTCCTAAGGGATGGATGCCGGGTTGCGAGCGTTAGCCCTTCGCTTTCGCTCCGGGCGTTCGTCGCTGAATAAGCCAAATCATTGGCTTTTTCTCGGCCTTTGGCCGATCGCTCCTCACCCCCAAAGCTCCGGCCGGGGCGGTGAGACAAGCGAGCCGGAATAGGTGAGCGCCGGCTCGCGGTCTTCCGCCAGCAGCAGCGGGCCGTCGAGATCGACGAAGTCGGCGCCCTGCGCCAAAAGCACCGCAGGCGCCATGCCCAGCGAGGTGCCGACCATGCAGCCAACCATGATCGAAAAGCCGAGTTCCTTTGCCCGGTCGCGCAGCACCAGCGCGGCAGTGAGGCCGCCGGTCTTGTCCAGCTTGATGTTGACCGCGTCGTAGAGGCCGGCAAGGTTTTCGAGATCGTCGGCGGTGTGCAGGCTCTCGTCGGCGCAGACCGGTACCGGACGCCGGACATGGCGAAGGGCGGCATCCTTGCCGGCGGGCAGCGGCTGCTCGACCAGGGCGATGCCGAGGCGGGCGGCGGCATGCAGGTTCTCGGCGAGGTTGGCTTGCGTCCATCCTTCATTGGCGTCGAGGATGATCCGGCTTTTCGGGGCAGCCGCAACAACGGCCGCAATGCGGTCGAGGTCACCGTCGCCGCCGATCTTGACCTTCAGCAGCGGCCGCTGGGCGTTGGCGCGCGCTTGCGCGGCCATCTTCTCCGGCGTGTCCAGCGACACCGTGTAGGCGGTGGTCAGCGGCTGTGGAGCGGGGAGGCCGAGCCTTGCAGCGACAGGCTGGCCGTCTGCCTTTGCCTCCAGATCCCACAGAGCGCAGTCGAGCGCGTTGCGCGCCGCGCCCGGCGGCACGAGGTCGAGCAGCGTCTGGCGATTTGCGCCTGCCTCGATCTCACGGCGGACCGATTCGATTGCCGCAACCACACCTTCGATTGTTTCGCCGTAGCGGCGATACGGTACGCATTCGCCGCGCCCCCGATTCGAGCCGTCGACGATCGTGCAGCAGATCACTTCCGCTTCCGTCTTGGAGCCGCGCGAAATGGTGAAGGCGCCGGCGATGTGGAAGCGCTCGGCCTCGACCAAAAGGACACGCGCCATGTTTTTCTGCTCCACATGCCGGCCACGATGATCCCCTCAAAGTGACAGGCTTCGATTCCGCCGCTAAGACTTGGGCAATGTTGATCAATCGCTCCAGGGAAACAAGCCGCCCCGCCGACGGCCGCCCGTCGGTCGAGCAGGCCGAAGAGGATGGCCGGCTTAAGCTCCGGCTCGCCGGACGATGGACGACCCGCAACATCGCCCATGTCGACGAGGAGATGGCCGACATCAGCGGCAAGGCCGGCAACCGGCAGGTGGCGCTCGATCTGTCGAAAATCGAGCGCATGGATACGGCGGGCGCCTGGCTGATCGACCGGTTTGTTCAACAGGCGAAGGAGAACGGCGCCGAGGTCGCGGTTGAAGGGCAGACGCAGCCGATGGATGTGCTGCTGGCGGCGATTCGCGATGCGGCGGCCACGCAACGGCCGGAGACGCCGGCCCGGCCCAATATCGTTTTGCGCTTCCTCGAGGGGATCGGCCGCGCCGTCTTTGCGGCCGGCCACGATTTCCTGGCGGCCATGAACATCCTCGGCGCAACCATCCGCGGCGGCCAGATGAAGATCGGCCGCGGCCACGGGGTCAACCTCGCTGCCATCTTCAACCAGATAGACCGGATGGGCGTCGGCGCTATTCCCGTAATCCTGCTGATGTCGACGATCGTCGGCGCCATCGTCGCCCAGCAGGGCGCCTATCAGCTCCGCTATTTCGGCGCCGACATTTTTGTCGTCGACCTGGTCGGCATCCTGGTGCTGCGCGAACTCGGCGTGCTGATGACCGCGATCATGATCGCCGGCCGCTCCGGCAGCGCCATCACCGCCGAGATAGGCTCGATGAAGATGCGCGAGGAGATCGACGCGCTGACGGTCATCGGCCTCAACCCGATAGGCGTGCTGGTGTTTCCGCGGCTCGTCGCGCTGGTGATCGCGCTTCCTTGCCTCACCATCCTTGCCAATTTCGCGGCGATCGGCGGCGCCATCGGCATCACCTGGACCTATTCCGACATCGCGCCCGCCGCCTTCATCGACCGGCTGCGCTCGGCAATCGACGTCGGCACCTTTGCCGCCGGCCTGATCAAGGCGCCGTTCATGGCGATGATCATCGGCATCATCGCCTCGGTGGAGGGCATGAAGGTGGGCGGCAGCGCCGAATCGCTCGGCCTGCATGTCACGGCGTCGGTCGTGAAATCCATCTTCGTCGTCGTCATCCTCGACGGCATGTTTGCCATCTTCTTCGCCCAGATCGGCTTTTGAGATGCACGGCGAAACGTCCCAGGATGCCGAAGACGAGGACCCGCCGAGCGGGCAGAAGGGCGAGATCATCCTCTCGGCGCGCGGCATCACGGTCGGCTTCGGCGACAAGATCGTGCTGGACAAGCTCGACCTCGACATCAGGCGGGGTGAGATCCTCGGTTTCGTCGGGGCGTCCGGCGCCGGCAAGTCGGTGCTGCTGCGGACAGTGCTTGGCCTGAACAAGAAGCAGGCGGGCACGATCAAGCTGTTCGGGCTGGACGTCGACAAGGCGAGCGAAGAGGAACGCCTGAGGATCGACATGCGGCTCGGCGTCCTGTTCCAGCAGGGCGCGCTGTTTTCCTCGCTGACGGTGCTGGAGAACATCCAGGTGCCGATGCGCGAATATCTCGACCTGCCGCAGTCGCTGATGGACGAACTCGCCTATCTGAAGATCGAGCTGGTCGGATTGCCACCCGACGCGGCGCCGAAATTTCCTTCCGAGCTTTCGGGCGGCATGATCAAGCGCGCGGCGCTCGCCAGGGCGCTGGCGCTCGATCCCAACCTCGTGTTCCTGGACGAGCCGACCTCGGGCCTCGACCCGATCGGCGCGGCGGAGTTCGACGAACTAGTCGCCAAGCTGCGCGATACGATGGGGCTGACCGTCTACATGGTGACGCACGACCTCGACAGCCTGTTCTCCGTCTGCGACCGTGTCGCCGTGCTCGGCAAGAAGAAAGTGCTCGTCGAAGGCACGATCAAGGACATGCTCGCCAGCGAGGAGCCCTGGGTGAAATCCTATTTTCGCGGAAAACGTGCACGGCAACTTGATCTTGCCGCACGGAAATAGAATTACGGAAATTAATGGAAACCAGAGCCAACTACGTCGTCGTCGGCATTTTCACCCTGGTGGCGATTCTCGCCGCCTTCGCCTTCGTCTACTGGAGCGCGGAGATCGGCAATCGCGGCGAGACCGCGTTGCTGCGTGTGCGCATCCCCGGATCGGCATCGGGCCTGACGCCAGGCAGCGGGGTGTTTTTCAACGGCGTGAAGGTTGGCGACGTGCAGCGCGTCTATATCGACGTGACCAACCCCGCCGTTGCCATTGCCGATACGCGGATCGACCGGCTGATCCCGATCACCCGTTCGACCAAGGCGGTCATCGGCATTGCCGGCCTTACCGGGCAAGCCACGCTTGAGATCAAGGGTTCGGACTCGGATGAGCCAAACCTGCTCGACGAGGCGGAGGCCAACGGCACGGTTGCCGAGATCACCGCCGATCCCTCCGCCGTCACCAATCTGCTGGAGAAGGCGCAGGACATCTTCGGCCGCGCCGACAATGTGCTTAGCGATCTGGAGGGCTTTACAAAGGAAGCCAAGGGACCGCTGATCCAGACGGTCCAGAACGTGGAGAAATTCTCCGGCGCGCTGGCGCGCAATTCCGACGGGGTCGACAAGTTTCTGGACAGCGTCTCGAAGCTGTCGGGCGAACTCGCCGGCGTTTCGGGAAAACTGGACGGCACGTTGAAGGCCGCCGAGGATATCCTGAAGGCCGTCGATCCAAAAAAGGTGCAGACGGTGGTCGAGAATGTCGACAAGTTCACCGCCGACTTGGCCAAGACCAGCTCGCAGTTCGACGACACGGTGCGCGAGGTCCGCGAGACGGTCGCCTCGATCAATGAGTTCGCCAAACGCACGCAGGTCACCCTCGGCAAGGTCGATGGCGTGCTGGACGGTGTCGATCCGGCCAAGGTGCGCAGTGCGATCTCGAACATTGAGCAGGCGAGCCGCTCGGCGAACGCGGCGGCGGCCGATGTCGCCAAGGTCACCGAGAAATTCTCCAACAAGGCCGAGCAGATCGACCAGATGATCAGCGACGCGTCGGAACTGATGCGTCGGCTGAACCAGGCATCGGTGCGGGTCGACGGCGTGCTTGCCAAGGTCGACGGCCTGCTCGGCTCGGACAATGCCGAAAACCTGATCACCAATGCCAACGACACGTTGAAGGGTTTCAGGCAGGTGGCCGAGACGTTGAATTCGAGGCTGGGTACCATCATGGAAAACCTGTCGCGGTTTTCGGGGCAGGGGCTGAGCGGCGCCGAGGCGTTGATCCAGGACGGGCGGCGTTCGATCAACCGCATCGAGCGGGCGATCACCGATCTCGAGCGCAACCCGCAGCGCATCATTACCGGTGGAGATGGCACCGTTCGCCAGTATGACGGCCGCGCCCGGCGTTGACTTCGCCGGCTGTGCACCGCAAACAGGTTGAGGACGAATGGGGATCGTCGATCGGGGATTCGTGTGAGCGGGTTGCATTGTTCGTGAAGCGCCTCAGCCTTACATCCGTTTTGCTGCCGGCCGCTCTCTCGCTGGGCGGCTGCGCCGTGCTTGGCGGCGGTACGCCCGCGCTCGACACCTATGACCTTTCCGCGCCCGACGCGCCTGCCGCGCGCGGCCGCCATCACGGCCAGATCCTGATCGCCGAGCCGGGGGCGCTGAAGGCGCTGGACGGCCAGAACATCGTCATCAGGACTGGGGGACCGGGCTCGATCCAGTTCCTCAAGGGCGCGCAGTGGGCCGACCGGCTTCCGCTGGTGGTGCAGGCCAAGCTGGCGCAGGCGTTCCAGTCGGCCGGCGGCTTCAACGGCGTCGGCACGCCGGGCGAGGGGCTGGCCATCGACTATCAGGTGGTGGCCGAACTCCGCGCCTTCGAGGTCAGGGTTGGTGGCGGGACGCATGCCGAGGTCGAGATCTATGTGCGCCTGCTCAACGACCGCAACGGCACCGTGAAGGCTTCGAAAGTGTTCCGGGCATCGGCTCCAGTGTCGGGCGAAGGCAACGACGCCTATGTGCGCGGTCTCGACGCTGCCTTCGGCGCGGCGGGCGCCGAGATCGTCGAATGGGTCGACGGGCAGGTTTGAAGACTATTTCAAACCAGTCGAACGACTGTATGACCGCGATGCCGGCCCTGTCGATTGGATGACGCGGATTGATCGAACGGTCTTCATAAGCTGTTTATCAATTCAAATAATAATTTCAGCCCGATATTGTATCGGGGCGGACATGGCGCAGCCTGGTGAAGAGACAATCGTCCGGACGAACTGGGTCGCCTGGACGTTCAATTTTTGCTATCCGCTGATCGTTACCTTCCTCGGCGTCTTCATCATCTCGCAGTATTTCGGACTGCCGATTGCCGGTGACATAGGCAAGGAATTCGCCGCACTGATCCACAACGGCGTGAACGCGCTAACCATCTGGATACAGAAGCTTTTCTGAGTTTTGGCCGGAAAGACCCGCAAACCATCGCCGCGGGCGATGGTTGCGATTGGCCTCATCTCGATCCGCGGAGTTCGCGGGAGCCGGCCTAGCTGTCATTGCTATGGAGGTTGTCCGTCCGAGGCTTGGATGCGAGGTTGCGGTTACCACACACGCGACCGCCAGCCAGGAGCCTCGGATGGACGTTCATGACAATGCCAGAACAACACCGCGCAGTCGA
>NZ_JBIRCY010000048.1:0-56341 GCF_044326205.1 Mesorhizobium sp. IMUNJ 23232 | reverse complement strand
CCAAGACCCGCGGTCTCAACATCGAAGACACCCACATCACCGATCCCGAAAAGCTGGCAAGCCTCATCGTCATCATCATGCTCGCCATCACATGGGCCTATCGCTGCGCCACGCATTCCATGGGCATCAAGGCCATTCGCCGCAAAAGCCATGGCAGACGCGCAAAATCATGGTTCCGCACCGGCCTCGACGCCCTCAGGGACTGGATCGCAAATCGACCCATCGAAGCCAAAAACGCTTGGGCCGAAAAAGCCCCCAAAAGACCGTTCTCGAGCCAATACCCGGCTTGAGTCGTGTACTGTGGTGACTACTTCGTCATCATCAAGGATTATTTTCTTAGGCTACTTGTGCATGTTCCCCATATGTTCCATATTGGATGTCGGCCTTGTCCGGAGGAGGTGGCGGTGGAGTTTGGAGACGCGAGTGCGACGATCGAGCGATACCGGCAGGCGCTGAAGCATATCCTGCTGATGCTGGTCGGCATGGCCGAGATGGGGTTCGGCAGGCCAGGCGCTGGGGGACAGTTTACTTTCTTTCCGCAGAAGGGCGCGGCAGTTGAGAACGAAGCGTGGGCGGAAAAAAGTAAACTGTCCCCGGCACTTACACCGCCACTTACGCTCCCCCGCCACCTCTACCGCGCCATCCTGCTGCTCTTGCGTCCGGCCGAATCCGCCGCACGTCGCCTGATCATCGCGGCGGCGCAAGGCATCGTCGTGACGCTCCCGCCATTTCGTCCGCGAAAGCTCAAGCCAAAAATTTCCGACACAGTGGCCGCCATGCGCCGCCTCGGCCTTGCCGTTAATCTGTCGAGAGAAGACTTTGCCCGCTACGAAGCCGAGCGGAAGGCCGCCGAACGGCGCGCCGCGCGCCCGCGTACAGCAAACCTTTCGCTGCTTGATGCGCTGAAATACCCGTTCCGCATCCGCCGCAAATATGTGCCGGCGCATGCCGTGCCGCGCATCCGGTCACTCGACGACGACACGCCACGCATCCCCCTGCCTCCGCCGCCGTCGCATGACGATCCAATGAATGCGGCAAAACTGACGCTCAGGCTGGAGGCGCTCGGCCGGGCACTCGACAATCTTTCCGGCCAGGCTCAACGCTTCGCCCGCTGGAAGGCGCGCAACGACGCCGGCCTTGCACGCGACAAAGCGGCTCGCGACGCTGCGGCCGCGCAGGGCAAGCCGGGCCCGGTGCGGTTCCGGCGCTTTTCGCCGCTCCGGCGCGGACGTCCGCCCGGCGGAAGATTGCCGCGCTTCGATCCGGATGCCCCGAAACGCAAGAACATCCGCGAGGTCGACGAGATTCTGGCGCATGCCAATGCAATGGCGTTCTATGCGCTGGAGCCACCGCGCCGCGACACATCCTGACGCGGCCGCTGCCGAGTCGGCAGGTCTCGAAAAGCAAGGTATCTCAATGATTTAATGGCTGCACGGAAAAGAATCCGGGTGTGGCGGCGAAGACGGCTGCGTGCAGGGGACAGTTTACTTTTCCGCACAAGGGCGCAGCCGCTTCAAGGCTGGCGCGGGCGGAAAAGTAAACTGTCCCCGGGCGCTTGCGCCGGTCCGGCCGCCACGGCCGGTGCGTCCCGTGGGCAAGCCGGCCCGAAAAGACCTGCCTGGCGTCCGGCTGGCTGGCCCATGCCGATCACCCGATTGAGGCGTGCAATCCGCGGCGCGGAGTCCTATATGCACCAAACCAAAAATCCTTCGGGGCCTATCATGAGCGAAGCACAGACCCAGATTCCCGTGACCGTGCTGACCGGTTACCTCGGCGCCGGCAAGACGACGCTGCTCAACCGCATCCTCTCGGAAAACCACGGCAAGCGCTACGCTGTCATCGTCAACGAGTTCGGCGAGATCGGCATCGACAACGACCTGATCGTGGAATCCGACGAGGAGATCTACGAGATGAACAATGGCTGCGTCTGCTGCACGGTGCGCGGCGATCTGGTGCGCGTCGTCGAGGGCCTGATGCGCCGCCCCGGCCGTTTCGACGCCATCGTGGTGGAGACCACCGGCCTCGCCGATCCCGTCCCCGTCGCCCAGACCTTCTTCATGGACGAGGACGTGCGCAAGAGGACCAAACTCGACGCCGTCGTCGCCCTGGTCGATGCAAAACATCTGCCGCTGCGGCTCAAGGATTCGCGCGAGGCCGAGGACCAGATCGCCTTCGCCGACGTGGTCGTGCTCAACAAGACTGACCTCGTCACGCCCGAGGAACTCCACGACGTGGAGGCCGCCATCCGCGCCATCAACCCGGCGGCAAAAATCCACCGCACCACCCGCGCCGGCGTCGACCTCACCAACGTTCTCGACCGCGGCGCCTTCGACCTGAAGCGCGCGCTCGACAACGATCCGCATTTCCTCGACGCCGCCCACGAGCACGGCGACCATGACCATCACGAGCACGACGGCCATGATCATGACCATCATCACCACGATCACGATCATGGCGCTGTGTCGCCGATCCACGACGTGACGGTGCAGTCGGTGTCCCTGCGCGGCCGCGAGATGGACTCCCGGAAATTCTTCCCGTGGATCGAGAAGGTTACCCAGAACGACGGCCCCAACATCCTGCGCCTCAAGGGCATCATCGCCTTCAAGGATGATCCGGATCGCTACGTCATCCAGGGTGTCCACATGATCATGGAAGGCGACCACCAGCGCCCATGGAAGGACGGCGAGAAACACGAGAGCCGCCTCGTCTTCATCGGCCGCGATTTGGACGAGGAACGGCTGCGCAAGAGCTTTGAGGCGTGCCAGGCTTAAAGGCCGACGAGTGAAGTTCTTGGCTGAAATGGCAGGTGAGACTCTGGAGAGAGGCGATATTATTCGTCTACCGAACGGGCATCACTCCTACGACGACAAGTCGAAACCGCTCGATCTGATGATCTGCGAACCTCCCCAGGACAGCGGCATGTCGTTGATGTTCGTCTCCGGCTGGGATGCGGGCGTGACATTGGCCTATCTTCCCAAAGAAAGCCGCGGACTGCAGTTCAGGAATTCCATCGACGTTTCTTGGCTGATCGAGAATTGGAGCGACTGGTTCGCCTATGAAGGGTCCGCGGAAAAATTGGAGCGAATAACATTGGAGGGGGTTCTTGTGATGAGACGACAAGAGTATCGGATTGATGCGGCCACCTGATGCCTACAGTCGCTCCCCTTGATCTCGACGGCCATTGCGTCGCTGCCGTCTTCCTCGCCGACATCCCGCATTTCGCGCTGGCCGACGGCTCGATCCATCGCCTCGACAACGGCCACAAGACTGAGCAGGCCAATGACGGCCTGCTCTGCGCCACGCTCGACCAGGCGGGTACAAAACTGATCACCGGCGGCGAGGACGGAAAAGTCTTTTCCACAGGCGCGGACGGCACCGCGCAGATCGTCGCCGAGGCCGGCCGCAAATGGATCACCAGCGTAGCCGCCGGCCCGCAGGGCGCGCTCGCCTATGGCGCGGGCCGCAGCGCCTGGGTGAAACTGCCGGACGGCAAGCTGAAGGAATTTTCGCATCCGCGCTCGGTCGAGGGCCTTGCCTTCGCACCGAAGGGATTGCGAATCGGCGTCGCCCGCTACAACGGCGCCACGCTGCATTTCCCCGCCACCGACGGAAAACCGACAGAACTCGAATGGGCCGGCGCCCATACCGGCATCACGTTTTCGCCCGACGGCAACTTTTTGGTCACCACCATGCAGGAAAATGCCCTGCACGGCTGGAAGCTCGCCGACGGCAAGCACATGCGCATGTCGGGTTATCCCGCCAAGGTGAAGTCGCTGTCGTGGAGCGCCAAGGGAAAATGGCTGGCAAGCTCCGGCGCGCCGGCGGCGATCGTCTGGCCGTTCCAGGCCAAGGACGGGCCGATGGGCAAGGCGCCGCTGGAGCTCGGCACGCGCGGCAACACCATGGTGACCTCAGTCGCCTGCCACCCAAGCGAGGACATCGCCGCGATCGGCTACGAGGACGGCATGGTGATGGCGGTGCGCTTCGCCGACGCCAAGGAAGTGCTGCTGCGCCGCCCCGGCAAGGGCGCCGTCACCGCGCTGATGTGGGACAAGTCCGAACGCCGCATCGTCTTCGGCAGCGCCGCCGGCGACTGCGGGGTGATCGACATTTCGGCTTGAGGCCTACTCGACGAAGCAGCCAATCTTTCCCTCAAGCTTGACCGTCTTGCCTTCCGGATCGTCGCCCGTGCCATCGTAGGCGGTCAGGTCGTAGGTGCCGGCATAGCCGCCCTCGTCGCCGTGGCTCTTGGTCAGCACGGTGATCTCGACATAGCCATGCGGCTTGTCGCCCTCCCGCTCCCGGTAGAGCACGAGGCGCAGTTCCTCGCCGTCGAGCCAATATTGGGCGAGATGTTCGCCGGTGAAGGCCGTCGTGCGCAGATCCTCGGCAACGGATTTTTCCGAGATTACCACCGAGCCGCGAAAGTTGAACACCGGGCTGCCCATGCCGCGCGTCACGCCGCTCTCGACCGCAATCTTGGCCGAGCCGCCTTCGGCCTCGCAGGAAAGCCCGCCCGAGGCAAAGGCTGGAACAGCGCCCGCCATCAGCAAGCCGGCGCACAGAATGAAACGCATGCAAACCCTCCCCCGAAATTCGAGCCATTGAGGCGTTCTCCGGCCGCCGCCGTCAAGCCCGATGCCTGATGGGCTGGCCTCACCGCCAACGCGCCAGCGGCGATTGCCGCTCGCTTAGCCAATTGGCTAGAGTGCGCCGGCAAGAGGGGAAATCATGGCAGGCACTGACAACGGCAATTCCGGCGGCATCGCGTCGGAGCGCATCGCCCGTCTCCGCGAGCGCGAGGCGGAAACATTCCGCGCGGCGCGGCCGAAATCGGCGCGCGCCTTCGGCGACGGGCTCTCAGGCTTTCTCGGCGGCGTGCCGATGCACTGGATGAACGACTGGCCGACGCCGTTTCCGATCATGGTCGAGAGGGCGCGTGGTGCCACCATCATCGACATCGACGGCAACATTCTCGCCGATTTCTGCCTCGGCGACACCGGCTCGATGTTCGGCCACTCGCCGCCGCCGGTCGCTCGCGCCATCCGCCGCCAGGCCTCGCGCGGCCTGACCTACATGCTGCCCTCCGAGGACGCCGTCGCCGTCGGAAGACTGCTGACGGAAAAATTCGGCCTGCCGCGCTGGCAGATCGCCACCACCGCCAGCGACGCCAACCGTTTTGCGCTGCGCGCCGCCCGCGCGGTGACCGGCCGGCGCAAGCTGCTGGTCTTCAACGGCTGTTACCACGGCGCCGTGGACGAGACTTTTGTGCGCCTCGACCATGGCCGGCCGGCCAACAAGCGGGGCCTGGCCGGCGAGTTCCGCGACCTGACGGAAGACACCAAGATCGTCGAATTCAACGATATTGCCGCACTCGAATCGGCCCTTGCCGCCCTCGACGTCGCCTGTGTCATCACCGAACCCGTGCTGACCAATTGCTGCATGGTGCCGCCCGAAACCGGCTTCCACGAAAACCTTCGCCGGCTGACGCGCGACACCGGCACGCTGCTGCTGATCGACGAGACCCATACGATTTCGACGGCGCCCGGCGGCTACACAAGGCGACACGGACTAAAGCCCGATATCTTCGTGCTCGGCAAGCCGATCGCCGGCGGCGTTCCGGCCAGCGTCTGGGGCCTCTCTGCCGAAACCGCGCAACGCTACGACGACTATCTCGCCACCAAGGAACCCGGCTATTCCGGCATCGGCACGACGCTGTCGGCCAACCCGCTGCAATTCGCCGCCATGCGCGCGACGCTGGAAGAGGTGATGACCGACGCGAACTATGCCCATATGGAGACACTGGCCTCCCGCCTGCAATCCAGCCTCCAGCAAAGCATCGAAAAACACGCTCTCCCCTGGCACGTCGCCCGCGTCGGCGCCCGCGTCGAGTTCATCTGCGCGCCGGGGCCGCTCAGAAATGGCGGCGAGGCCGAGGCGGCGCATGCGCCGGCGCTGGAGGCCGCCATCCATATCGCGCTGGTCAATCGCGGCGTGCTGATCGCCCCTTTCCACAACATGATGCTGATCTCGCCGGCGACTACGCGCCGGCAGGTCGACCGGCTGGCCGGCGCCTTCGCCGATATTGCCGAAGTTCTGGCCGCGTGACAAAGAAGACGGCGAACAGAGGGATATCATGACGTCACCGTCCGGCTCGACCATCGAGGAAGCACAAAAGTTCCTCGACGAACACCCCGAGATCGAGGCGGTCGACATCGTTCTGTCGGACGTCAACGGCATCGGCCGCGGAAAGATTATCCGCCGTCACGAACTGATGAGCATCTACCAGGGCGGCCGGCACATGCCGATCTCCATCCTTGGCCTCGACATCACCGGCGAGGATGTGCACGAGACCGGGCTGATCTGGGATTCCGGCGACGGCGACCTGCGCGCCTGGCCGATTCCCGGCACGCTGGTGCCGCTGCACGGCACCAGCCCCGCCCGCGCCCAGGTGCTGATGTCGATGTACCATCTCGACGGTACGCCGATGAGTTCCGACCCGCGCCACGCGCTCGCGCGGCAGATCGAGCTTTTCGCGCAAAAGGACTTGCATCCGGCCGGAGCCTTCGAGCTGGAGTTCTTCCTGTTGAAGAACGAGCGCGACGCCGAGGGCCGCGTCCAGCCGGCGGACGCCGTGCTCGACGGGCGGGCAAGCGGCAAGACGGAGGTCTATTCGGTCGACCATCTGCACGGCATGGAGCCGCTGTTCTCCGACATCTACGCCGGCGCACAGGCCCAGAACATCCCCGTCGAAACGCTGATCTCGGAATATGCGCCCGGCCAGTACGAGTTGACGCTGAACTACCGCAAGGACGTCATGCAGGCCGCCGACGACCTCGTGCAGTTGAAACGGCTGGTGCGCATGCAGGCGCGCCGCCACGGCGTCACCGCCTGCTTTATGGCCAAGCCGATCCAGAAATACGCCGGCTCCGGCATGCATTTCCACATATCCCTCCAGGACGGCGCCGGCCGCAACGTGCTGGCGGAGGACACAGAGGGCGAGTGGAGCCCCAAAATGCTCAACGCGCTGGGCGGGCTGGCGGCCACCATGCCGGAATCGATGCTGGTCTTTGCGCCGCACGCCAATTCCTGGCGCCGTTTCGTCGCGCAATCCTACGCGCCGCTCGCCGCCACATGGGGCGTCAACAACCGCTCCGTGGCGCTGCGCATCCCGGCGGGCGACGTAAAGAACCGCCGCATCGAGCATCGCCCGGCCGGCGTCGACACCAATCCCTATCTCGTCGCCGCGACCGTGCTCGCCGGCATCGCCAAAGGTCTCGAGGAAAAGCTGGATCCGGAACCGGAAACCACCGGCAACGGCTACGAGAACGCGCCGAAGCTGGCGGACGCACCCGCCGACTGGCGTTCGGCGATCGAGGCGGCAACGGCGTCGGAATTCCTCAAGAAGGCGCTCGGCGAGGACCTCCACCGCACCTTCACGGAAATCAAGCGCGCCGAATATCTGCGCGTCGCCCGCACCGTGAGCGAACTCGACTACCACCTCTATCTGCACGAGGTCTGACGCCGCCTGTCAGGGGTTGGCCGTTAAAATCGGCCGGATATGTCTTTTGATGTGGCGTCGAGGCTAAAGAGAACATATCATGAACACAT
Source organism: Mesorhizobium sp. IMUNJ 23232 (assembly GCF_044326205.1). Classification (NCBI taxonomy): domain Bacteria; kingdom Pseudomonadati; phylum Pseudomonadota; class Alphaproteobacteria; order Hyphomicrobiales; family Phyllobacteriaceae; genus Mesorhizobium; species Mesorhizobium sp. IMUNJ 23232. Next base: position 48,730 of record NZ_JBIRCY010000048.1, on the reverse strand, counting down.
GGTCGTTCTCACCACACGCGAAAAACTGGCGATCCTGTCCGATGCGGCGAAATACGACGCCTCCTGCGCCTCGTCGGGCGCCACGCAACGCGATTCGCTGAAGACGAAAGGCATCGGCTCGACTGAGGGCATGGGCATCTGCCATTCCTACGCGCCGGACGGCCGCTGCATCTCGTTGCTCAAAATCCTGCTCACCAATTTCTGCATCTACGACTGCAGCTATTGCATCAACCGTTCGTCATCCAATGTCCGCCGCGCCCGTTTCAGCATCGGCGAGGTGGTGCGGCTCACCATAGATTTCTACAAGCGCAACTACATCGAGGGCCTGTTCCTGTCCTCCGGCGTCATCTGCTCGCCGGACGAGACGATGGCCGAAATGGTCGAGGTCGCCCGACGCCTGCGCATCGATGAAAAATTCGGCGGCTATATTCACCTGAAAACCATTCCGGAATGCGCGCCGGAGCTGATCGAGCAGGCCGGCTGCTTCGCCGACCGCCTGTCGATCAATGTCGAACTGCCCACCGACGAAGGCGTAAAAAGACTGGCGCCGGAGAAGAAGCCGGAAACCATCCGGCTGTCGATGGCGAAACTGCGCAGCAAGATCGAGGAGAAACGCGAGCCGACGCTGCGCACGAAAAAGCGCGAACGTTTCGCACCGGGCGGCCAGTCGACGCAGATGATCGTCGGCGCAGACACCACTTCCGACGACGGCATCCTGCACACCAGCGCAAAACTCTACGGCAGCTACCATTTGCGCCGCGTCTATTATTCCGCCTTCAGCCCGATCCCGGACGCTTCCTCCGCCCTGCCCCTGAAAAAACCACCGCTGATGCGCGAGCACCGGCTCTACCAGGCCGACTGGCTGATGCGGTTTTACGGTTTCTCCCAGCCGGAGATTCTGGAAGGCCGGCAGGACGGCATGCTCGATCTGGAGATCGACCCGAAACTCGCCTGGGCGCTGCGGCATCGCGGGCGGTTTCCGGTGGACGTCAACCGCGCCGACCGTGAGGCGCTGCTGCGCGTCCCCGGTCTCGGCACGAAAGCGGTCGACCGCATTCTCTCGACGCGAAGATTCCGCCGCCTGCGGCTGGAGGATGTCGGGCGGCTCTGCGCATCCATCGCCAAAGTGCGGCCCTTCGTGGTCGCCGAAGGCTGGTCGCCGGGCGGGCTGATCGACCGGCCGGCGCTGCGGCAGAAACTCGTTCCTCCGGCCAGGCAGATGGAGTTGTTCGCATGACGGCGGCGCTGCACTCCGAGCGGGCAAGTTTTGGCGTGCGGCTCGCCAGCGAGATCGATTTCGCCGGATGGCGCAATGCGGCGCGGGCGCTCGCGCTGAATGGCATCGCGCCCGACCGCGTCGTCTGGACGGTCGGCGAGGCCGTCGCCGACCTGCTCGGCGCGCGTGGCGGCGAACTACCGGCTGTCCCCAATGGCGCCACGCTCAACGTCCCGCGCGACTTCATCGAACGCTCGGAAACCGTGATCTGCCATTCCAACCCGCAACGTTTCGGCTTCCTCTACCGCCTGCTGTGGCGATTGCAGGCCGACCGCAATCTGCTCGGCATAGCCTCGGACGTCGACGTGCGCCGGTTCGAGGCGATGGAAAAGGCCGTGCGCCGCGACATGCACAAGATGCATGCCTTCGTGCGGTTCCGGCAGGTCGGCGAGGAGCCGGAGGCGCGCTATGTCGCCTGGTTCGAGCCCGACCATTTTATCCTCGAGCGCAATGCGGCCTTCTTCGTGCGCCGCTTCACCGGCATGCGCTGGACGATTCTGACGCCGCACGCCTCCGCCTCCTGGGACGGCGAGAGGCTGCTGATCGGACCGGGCGCATCGCGGCAGGATGCGCCAGCCGAGGACGCGGCGGAGGAGCTTTGGCTGACCTATTTCCGGAACATCTTCAATCCGGCGCGGTTGAAGGTGAAGGCGATGCAGGCCGAGATGCCCAAGAAATACTGGCACAACCTGCCCGAGGCCGAGCTTATCCCGACCCTCATCGCCGGCGCCGAGACTTCGGCCAGGGAGATGATCGAAAAAATGCCGACGGTCCCTGCCCCGCATCACGCAAAAATCCAGGCGAAGCACTGGCCGGCCCGCAACATGCCGGCAGCGCCGGACGACGGGGCGGATGCCACCTCCATTCCCGAACTGCGCACGGCCGCGAACGCCTGCCGCCGCTGCCCATTGTGGCGCGACGCCACGCAGACGGTTTTTGGCGAGGGGCCTGAGGATGGCAAGGTGATCTTTGTCGGCGAGCAACCGGGCGACCAGGAGGATCTGGCGGGAAAACCCTTCGTCGGCCCGGCCGGCAAGGTTTTCGACGCCATCCTCGAAGAAGCCGAAATCGACCGCCAAAAGGTCTATGTCACCAATGCGGTAAAGCACTTCAAGTTCGAGCCGCGCGGAAAGCGCCGCATCCACTCGAAACCCAATGCCGGCGAAATCCAGGCCTGCCGCTGGTGGCTGGACAAGGAACTGGCGCTGGTGAAACCCGACCTCGTCGTGGCGCTCGGCGCCACAGCCGCCCAGTCGCTGCTGGGCAAACCCGTGCCGATCACCAAAATGCGCGGCAAGGTGGTCGAGCGCGAGGACGGGTTGAAAGTGTTTCTGACCATCCACCCGTCCTTTATCCTGCGCATTCGCGAGAACGACGAGAAGGAGGCTGAACGCGACCGGTTCCGGGCGGATATGCGGGCAGTGAGGGAGTTGATGGCGGCGTGACGCTACCGCACCAGGATCGCCCTCAAATCGTTGACGTTCGTTCCCGTCGGGCCGGGCACGAACAGGTCGTCGGCGGCATTGAACGCCGTCCAGGCGTTGTTGCCGGCAAGCATCGCCTTGGCATCCACCCCGGCTGCCCGCATCCGCGCCACGCTAAGACCGTCGGCGAAGGCGCCAGCATTGTTCTCCGAGCCGTCGATGCCGTCCGTGTCGGCTGCGAGCGCGTGGATGCCCTCGAACCCGTCGACGCCGATGGCGAAGGACAGCAAAAACTCGCTGTTGCGTCCGCCCTTGCCGCCCTTGGAGCGGAGCGTGACGGTGGTCTCGCCGCCTGACAGCATAAGGATCGGCCGGGCGAAGGGCCGGCCGCGCAATGCCACCTCGCGGGCGATCGCCGCGTGCATGGAGCCGACATCGCGCGCCTCGCCCTCGATGGAATCGGAGAGGATGACGGCCTCCATGCCGAGCCGCCGCGCCTCTTCCGCGGCGGCGTCCAGCGACACGGCCGCCGAGGCGATGACATGCACCTCGTTGGCCTTGAAGCGCGGATCGTCCGGGCGCGGCGCATCGGCGGCTCCCGACGCGAGATGCGCCGTCACGGCCTCCGGCAGCTTCATGCGATAAGTCTCCACGATCCTCAGCGCGTCGGCGCGCGTCGCGGCGTCCGGCACGGTCGGCCCGGAGGCGACCAGCGCCGGATTGTCGCCCGGAATGTCGGAAACCACCAGCGACACGACCCGCGCCGGCCAGGCGGCGGCGGCCAGCCGCCCGCCCTTGATGGTCGACACATGCTTGCGCACCGTGTTCATCGCCGAGATCGGCGCGCCCGAGGCCAGCAGCGCCTCGTTGACCGCGATCTCGTCGGCCAGCGTCAGCCCCTGCGGCGGCGACGGCAGCAGCGCCGAGCCTCCGCCCGACACCAGCGCCACCACCAGATCGTCTTCCGTCAGGCCGGAAACCGCCGACAGCAGCCGTTTCGATGCCGCCAGCCCAGCCTCGTCCGGAACCGGGTGCGCGGCCTCCAGCACCTCAATGCGCTTGCATTTTACCGCATAGCCGTAGCGGGTGACCATCACGCCGGTCAGCGGCCCGTCCCAGGCGCGCTCGAAGGCGGCGGCCATCTGCGCCGAGCCCTTGCCCGCACCGACGACCACCAGGCGGCCCTTCGGTTTCTTCGGCAGATGCTTGCGCATGGTCAGTTCGGGATCGGCGGCGGCCACTGCCGCCTTGAAGATCGAAGTCAGGAAATCGCGCGACTCAAAAGGCATATCTAAAAATACCCTCGGTGAAAAAGCTGGCCGCGAAAATCAGGCGGCGGGCAAGGCAAGGGCGGCGTGCTCGAGGCCAAGATGAGCGCAAAGCACTTCCACGATCACCGCATGGTCCTGCCGCTCCGGCAGGCCGGACACGGCGATCACCCCGATGACGCCGACGCCATTGACCGTAATCGGAAACCCGCCGCCGGCAAGCACGTGATCTGCCGGATCAAGCCCGTCTGCGGGTGGAAAGATGCGATCCGGCCGCGCCTTCTCATGCACCATCCGATAGGTGCTCTTCTGGTAGATGCGCACCACGTTTCGCTTGCGCCGCGCCCAGTTGGTGTTGCTGGCCGTCGAGCCCGGCAGCGCAGCGTAGAACAGCGGCCGGTCCCACAACTGGATGTCGACGACGATCGGCAGCTTTTCCGCCAGCGCCCTGTCGCGGAGCGCCGAGCCGATGGCGAAGGCCGTGGCCTCGTCGAAGGTGGAGAAGACGAGCGCGGCCTCCTGCGCGGTTATTTTGGCGATGTCGTCGGTGCTGGCGTTCATCATGCGCTCCGCATTGCTGGCGAGTCGAGCGCCGGTTTAGAGCAAGATCCGCCCGGATAGAAGCGGCCTGTCCGTCATTGCCTTCTCTGGCTGCCGCAACGCCGGTTGGCCACCGGAAATGCCATCCGCATTCAAAGCTAGGCGGGCAAGACACTCTTCAACGGTTTTCCGGCGACGTAGGTCTCGACGACGGTCCTGTCGTCGCCCAGCGTCTGCAGGAGAAAAAGTTCTTCCGCCAGCGTGCCGACCGTCTCCATCCTCAGCCGCATGCCCGGCGTAACGCGGGCGTCCAGAACCGTGAGGTCGGCATCGGTGCCTGGCTCCAGCGTACCGATCCTGTCCGCCAGCGACAGCGCCTCGGCGTTGCCCCGCGTGATCTGCCAGAACGAGGCCAGCGGATTGAGCTTTTCGCCGTTGAGCGCAATCACCTTGTAGGCTTCGTCCATGGTGCGCAGCATCGAATAGTTTGTGCCGCCGCCGACATCGGTCGCCGCCGCGATCCGCAGCGGGTTTTGGCGCTTGCGGAACCGCTGGTAGTCGAACAGGCCGGAGCCGAGGAACAGGTTGGAGGTCGGGCAGAAAACGGCGACGGAACCGCTGGCAGACATCGCGTCCGCCTCGCGCTCCGACAGATGGATACAATGGCCGAACAGGCTTTTGGGTCCCAGCAGCCCGTAGCGTTCATAGACGTCCGTATAGTCCTTCGACCAGGGATAGAGTGCCTGCGTGAAGGCGATCTCGGCATGGTTTTCCGAAAGATGCGTCTGCATATGCAGGTCGGGATGCTCGCGCATCAGCGCTTGAGCCATCTCCATCTGCTCGGGCGACGACGTGATAGCGAAGCGCGGCGTCACCGCATAATGCTGCCGGCCTTTTCCATGCCACTCGGCGATCAGCGCCTTGGTGTCGTCATAACCCGACTGCGGCGTATCCAGCACCCCCTCCGGCGCGTTGCGGTCCATCATCACCTTGCCGGCGATGTTCAGCATGTTGCGGTCGTGCGATTCGGCGAAAAAGGCTTCGGCGGACGCCTTGTGCACCGAGCAGTATGCAGCGACCGTCGTCGTTCCCTGCCGCAGCATCTCGTCGAGGAACAGCCTCGCGATACGGCGGCCGTGCTGGGCGTCGCGGAACTTTGTTTCCTCCGGAAACGTGTAGGTGTTCAGCCAGTCCAGCAGCTCCGCGCCGTAGGAGGCGATGACCTGCATCTGCGGCATGTGGACATGGCAGTCGATGAAGCCTGGCAGGATCAGATTCGGCCGGTGGTCGACGATTTTGACACCCTCGCCCGCCTTATCCTTTACGTCGGTGAACGGACCCGAAGCGACGATGCGCCCGTCCTCGATCAGCAGGCCGCCGCCCTCTTCATAACGGCAGGCGGCGAGATCATCGATGGTTTCGGGAAAACGGACGAACGAGAGGGTTCTGCCCCGGAGCAGGGTAGAGGTCACTTGCGCGCCTCCTCGTACCACGCCACCAGCAGCGCGCGTTCCTCCGGCGTGATCTGCGTGACATTGCCGGGCGGCATGGCATGGCTGCGGCCCGCCTGCAGATAGATCTCCCTGGCGTGCTCGGCGATGGTGTCGTCGGTCTCCAGCACCACATCCTTCGGCGCATGGTAGATGCCTTCATACGACGGCTCCGCCGCATGGCACATGGCGCAGCGCCCCATCACGGTATCGCGCACCGCCGAGAAATGCGTCGAGGCGATCAACGTTTCCGTGCCTGCGGCAACCTTCTCCTCACCCGTCAGCACCTTCGGCACGGTCGACAGCCAGATGATGATGACGAACAGGATCGTCGCCGCCAGCCATGTCCAGTGCGGGTTGCCCTTTCGCGCATGAACCGTGTTGAAATAATGCCGGATCAGCACGCCGATGATGAACACCAGCGAGGCGATGATCCAGTTGAACTGGGTAGCAAACGCCAGCGGATAGTGGTTCGACAGCATCAGGAACAGCACCGGCAGCGTCAGGTAGTTGTTGTGCAGCGAGCGCGTCTTGGCGATCTTGCCGTATTTGGCGTCCGGCTTGCGCCCGGCGATCAGGTCGGCCACCACGATCTTCTGGTTGGGGATGATGACCATGAAGACGTTGCACGACATGATCGTCGCGGTGATCGCGCCGAGATGCAGGAAGGCGGCGCGGCCGGTGAACAGATGCGTCAGCCCCCAGGAGAGGAACACGAGGATGCAATAGAGCAGGAGCATCAGGATCGTGTCGCTCTTGCCGTAGAACAGCCGGCAAAGCTGGTCGTAGACGATCCAGCCAGCGATGATCGAGACCAGTGAGATCAGGATCGCCACCGGCGCCGATACGTCGAGCACATTGCGGTCGATCAGGAACAGGTCGGCGCCGGCGTAGTAGACGATGGCAAGCATGGCGAAGCCCGACATCCAGGTCGCGTAGGATTCCCATTTGAACCAGGTCAGATGCTCCGGCATCTCCGCCGGCGCCACCAGGTATTTCTGGATGTGGTAGAAGCCGCCGCCATGGACCTGCCATTCCTCGCCATGCGCGCCGGCGGGCAGCCCGGGGCGCTGCCTTAGACCGAGGTCCAGCGCCACGAAATAGAAGGACGAGCCGATCCAGGCGATGCCCGTGATGACGTGCAGCCATCGCGCGGCAAAGCTCAGCCACTCCCAGAAGATCGCGAAATCCAACATCCCAGAACCTCAATCGCCCATCCGATTGTCGCGGCATCGAGCCTATCGCGAAAGAGTTGAGATGCACGATGACTTTCAAAAAATTCTGGAAAATAATGATGACGGGACCGGGCGTGACCGTCCGGCGCCAGGGTGGGAGCCGGCATGGCCTATCTGGACAACCTTACAGTCTTCGTCCGCGTCGTCGAACTCGGCAACCTGTCGGCCGCCGGCCGCGACCTGCGCGTCTCGCCGGCCGTAGCTTCCAACCGCATCAAGGAACTGGAAAAACATCTCGGCGTGCGGCTGTTCAACCGCACCACGCGGCAATTGATGCCGACCGAGCAGGGCACCGTATTCTACGACGGCGCCAAGCGCGTGCTCGACGCCATCGCCGAGGCTGAAGCCGCCGTCAGCGCGCTGTCAGGCCAGCCGCGCGGCACAATCCGCATCACCGCGCCGCTCGGCTTCGGCCGCCGCTTCATCGCTTCCGGCATCCCCGAATTCCGCGACCGCTATCCGCAGATCGAGGTACGGCTGAGGCTGTCGGACCACAATGTCGACATCATGAAGGAGGGCATCGACGTCGCCTTCCGGCTGGGCCTGCTAGAGGATTCCAGCCTGCGCATGCGCGGCATCATGGAATGCGAGCGGGTGCTGGTCGCCTCGCCGAAATATCTCGAGGCGCGCGGCGAGCCGACGGAGCCGCAGCAGCTCATCGACGACGGCCACGACTGCCTGATGCTGCGCTTTCCCGGCATGCGCGAGCACTTTTGGACGCTGGCGACGCCCGCCGGCCCGCACAAATACGAAGTCCACGGTCCCTTCGATTCGGACGACGGCGATGTGCTGACCGGCTGGGCGCTGTCGGACCGCGGCATCCTCAACAAGCCCCGCTTCGAGATCGAGCCCTTCATCCGCGACCAGCGACTGAAGGTGATTCTTCCCGACTACCCGCCCACGCCGGTTCAATTGGCTGCCGTCTATCCGCACAAGAAGCTGCAGGATCCGAAGGTGCGCCTGCTGCTCGACTTCATGGCCGAGCGCTGCCAACGGCTGATCCGGGATATTCTGACCGGAAAATAGCCCGCATCCCGCCTATGGCGCGAGATGCGGGCCGAAGCTTCGTTGCCGGACGGGTGGCCTACCAGGGCCGGCTCCAGCCCACGACAAAAGTCTGTTTGTCGCGGTGGTTGCCGCCGAGCGTGGCTGCATAATAGGCCGCGACACCACTGATCAGGAGCGACGCCGCCGTGATGAAGGCGGCAAGCATCGTCAGTCGGCGGGCATGGTCGGCGGCGGCGCGGGCTTTGGCCTCCAGCTCGGCGGCCTGCTGAACCAGTTGGTCGACACGCTGCTTGGCTTCTTCCGGCGGGATTCCGGCACGTTCGGCGACCGTCGATTCCAGATATTGGCGGTCGGCCTCGTTCATCTGCCCGTCGGCGATGGTGGACAGCAGGATGCGGGTAAGCCCGCCGCGATCCTCGCCTGACCCACCCCGCTCCGCCGCGGCGCTGTCGGGCGCTGGGGCAGCGGCGCCCGGCTGCGCTGCGCCTGGCCGCAGCAACCTGTCGAGCATCAGTTCGTTCTGATCGAGCGCCTCCCCGGCGGCGCCGGCTGCACCTGCGGCCACGGTGGCCGCGGCGCCTCCCGCAGCAGATACGGCCGAAGTCGCGGTCGAGACAACGCCGCTTATGCCGGAATAGGCGATGAAGGCACTGATCAGCACACCTAACGCCCAGACCGTAAGGCCATGCGCGCCGTCGCGCAGATCGGATTCATCCTCGCTGGCGTCGCCGAAGCGTCGGCGCAGCCGGCCCGCGAGATAACCACCGGCGAAGAAGCTCGAAATCTGCACCCAGAGTAGCCACAGCGCCGCGGCTATGGCAAAGCCCATGATCGACAGCCCCTCGCCTTCATAGGCCGAAGTGAGCGACAGGCCGAGCGCCGAGCCGAAGGTCAGCAGCACGAACGATACGGCCGTCGCCAGCAGAGTTCCGGCCAGGATTGCGGGCCAGTCGACATAGCTCCGGTCGTCGGCGACGACGGCCGTCGTTGCGGTTGTAAGGTTTTCGGCGATTGCCATGGTCGTTTCTCCGATAAGTTGCCTGTTTGCGGGTGCGAACGGGTCAGCGAAGACCGAACAGCGACAGGATCGCGAGGACGATGACGACGAGACCGACCAGATAAATGATGCCATGCATGTGAAAGCCTCCTTGTGCATTTCGCAGTGGAAGGCAAACAGGCAAGGAAGAACAAAGTTCCGCCACAATACGGTTTTGCCGGCGTGCCTTACCGTGCGGGCGAACCTGCAGGTGGCGCCGGCATAGGATCCGCGGCACTTTTGACGGGCAAGTGAACTTCCGTCATGCAACCGCGTTATGGACACGGCCGTATGACCGGTTGAATATCCGGCCGGCAAAGCCGACTGTCTCCGTCTAACCGCTTTGAGGGACCCCAAAATGATATCGACCCACAACGACCTGAAATCCAATGTCAGGAAGACTTCGATCGAGATCTTGAATGCCCGCCTCGCCGAGGCCATCGACCTCGCGCTGATCACCAAGCAGGCGCATTGGAACGTCAAGGGGCCGCAATTCATTGCCATCCACGAGATGCTGGACGGTTTTCGCACCGAACTGGACGGCCACGTCGACACCATCGCTGAACGCGCCGTGCAACTCGGCGGCACGGCGCTTGGCACTTCGCAGGTGGTCGCCGCCGAGACGCCCCTGGCGGCCTATCCTACCGACATCCATAAGATCAAGGATCACCTCGCCGCACTGATCGACCGCTATGCCGCGACGGCCAAGCGGGTGCGCGCCGCCATCGAGGAGGCCAGCGACGTCGGTGACGCCGACACCGCCGACATATTTACCGCCTATTCGCGCGCCCTCGACAAGTCGCTGTGGTTCCTGGAGGCGCATATGCAGGAAAGCGCCTGAAATCATTGCAGGATTTCATACGCTCAGGCTTCCAGACCTCCGGTGACCGACATTTCGACAGGAAACGTCCTGCCGAAAAGTCGATCATCGGAATCCTTGCCACTGAAGCCATTCAAACGTCGGGCGGCGTCAGCACCGGTTTGTCAGGCAGCGGGAAGAAGCGGAAATATGGCTCCGCTTCGCTGAACACCCGCGCGATAGACGGCCGGGTCAACAATCGGCCGTAATAGGCCCTCAGCCGCTTCTGGTTCTTGCCGATCGGCACCAGCGTATGCCCGTACATCAGCGCCGGCGCTGCCGCGCAGTCGCCCAGTGAAAAATCCTCGCCGGCGATCCATGTCTTCTCGCCAAGTTCGCTCTCGAGATGGCCATAGGCCTCAACGAGGCTGGCCTTCGCCTGCTCGACGCCGAACGGGTCGCGCTTGCCCTGCGGCCGCAACTCGTCGGCCACAATCCTCTGCATCGGCTCATGCACATAGTGGTCGAAGAACCGGTCCCAGAAGCGCACGCGCCACGCCGCGTCGGCGTCGTCCGGCACGAACCGCACGGGCCCCGGATGAAACGCGTCGAGATATTCGATGACGATGGTCGACTCGGCCACCGTGGCGCCGCGCTCCGCGTCGACCAGTACCGGCATCTTGGCCATCGGCCAGACCGCCCTGAAGGCAGCCGCCGAATCGGGATTGCCGAAATCGACGATAATCGGCTCGAAGCCGGTCCCGTTCTCGTAGAGCGGGATCAGCACCTTGTGGCAGAACGACGCCAGCGGATGGTAATAGAGCTTCAGCACCGTAGGCTGCCTCCCGATTATGACTCCCGGAACCTACTCGAAGAACGGTGTTGACGGATTGGCGAAGGCAACGCGGCCCTTCGGCTCCTCCCATTCTTCCTGTCGTCCGAGCGGCGTCAGGTCGAGCCAGTAATAGCCGCCGCCGACCATTTCCGCGCCGCGGCCGTAGTTCGAATAGGTATGATAGATGGTGCTGCCATCGCGCAGGAAGACGCTGCGGCCGGGCTGCTCGGTCGACTTCGACCCTTCGAAATAATAGCCGGTGCCGGCTTTCTCGTGCTCGGCGATGGTCTTGTAATTGTAGGTATCCGCGCCGCGCTTCGGGTCGATCGTCGCCTGGAAATCGTAGTTGAAGTCCGAACCGAACGACGAATACCAGGGGAAGGTCCAGCCGCGCTCTTCTCTGTAGCACTCCAGCTTGGCCAGCGGCGCGCGCGATACATGCGCGAGCGAGGTGGCGCGGGCATGGAGATGGCGGATCAGCCCGTCGGAAATCTCGTCGGCGCTTCCGGTGCAGCCCTGGCAGCCCTTTTCCCAGTCAGGGTCAAACATGAAATGCACGATGATCAACTGGCGTCGGCCCTCGAACAGGTCGAGGAGCGTCGCCTTGCCGTCCGGCCCGTCGAACACATAGTCCTTTTCGACCTTGACCATCGGCAGTTCGCGGCGGGCGACGCTGAGCTGGTCGCGGGCGCGCGTCATCTCCTTTTCCCTGTCTAGCAACGCCTTGCGCGCCGCTGTCCATTCCTCCTGCGATACGATTTCGGGAAGTGCCATGATTTTCTCCTTCTTGTCCGGCGTCCGCCGATCGGGCGCGGACGCTGCAAATCAAGGACGGTGGGGCGGGGGCGGTTCCGACATCCGAAACGCCGAACGGTTCACTTCCGTTGCGCCGTGCCGTCCAGATAGGTGGCGAGCGCCTCGAACAGCCAGCGGCACCCCTCCTCACGGTCCTTCACCTGGTCCTTGCCGTCCAGAAAGGCGGCCTGCTCGGTGTAGACAAGTTTCGTGCCATCGCCTTCCGCCAGAAACTCGATCGTCGCCAGCGATGCGGAGAACGGCGTATCGCCGAGCAGCATGGAATAGGCGAAGACGATCCGGGTGTCCGGCACGATGTCCATGAAGACCGTGTCGTTGCCCATCTGCGATCCCCCGCCAAACCGGAAGCGGCTGCGTTCAAAACCGCCGACGCGGAAATCGCTCTCATAACTGTCGGTCGTCCATCCTTCGCCGTCGACGAACCATTTGCGCTTGTGCGCCGGATCCGAAAACGCCTTGAAAACGACCGCCGGCGAAAAATCGTAACGGCGCTCGATGCGGAATTTTGCGTGTTCGACGGAATGTTTGGTCATGACTTTTCTCCTCGCAAACGGCCATGCTCTCAAAGTTATCGGCCGAATTAACTAGTTGCAATATGCAAGCAGTTGCAAATTAGCCAAACCGATGGCATATTGCAACTGGTTTTTCGGAGAAATGTATGGATGCGGTTTCGGACCACCGCTCGGGGTGCCCCATCAACCTGACGGTGGAGATTCTCGGCGACAAATGGAGTCTGCTGATCCTGCGCGACATGATGTTCGGCAACCGCCGCCATTTTCGCGAGCTGCTGACCCATTCGCAGGAAGGCATCGCCTCCAACATCCTCGCCGACAGGCTCAAGAAACTGGTCGAGCAGGGCATGCTGACCCGCGCCGACGACCCCAGCCACAAGCAGAAGGCGATCTACAGCCTGACCGGACGTTCCATCGAACTCGTGCCGGTCTTCGCGCAGATCGGCGCCTGGGGCTCGAAATGGCTGCCGGTGAGCGAGGAACTGTCGATCCGCGCCATCCTGCTCGATCAAGGCGGCCCGAAAATGTGGAACCAGTTCATGCGCGAGCTGCGCCGCGCGCATCTCGGCGAACAGGACAACGCCGATCCGGACGAGATTCCGGTCTGGATGCAGTTGCGGAAAGCCTATGAAGAGGTGATGGCGCGCAAGGGCGGTGGCGGCTCGCCTCTCCCGCCGGCTTGATCCCGCAGCCGGCCATTCCGTTCCCTGCTACTCGACCGCCTCGGCGACGGCCTTGCCGCATTCCACCGTCGAGGCGCGGCCGCCGAGATCGCGAGTACGGGTCGCCGGCTCCGACAACGTCCGCTCGATACCCCTGACGATCGCCGCCGCCGCGGTCGGCTCGCCGAGATGGTCGAGCATCATCGCCGCCGACCAGATCTGGCCGACCGGATTGGCGATGCCGAGCCCGGCAATATCCGGCGCGGAGCCGTGCACCGGCTCGAACATGGAGGGGAATGTGCGTTCGGGATTGATGTTGCCCGAAGGCGCGATGGCAATCGTGCCGGTGCAGGCTGGACCGAGATCGGAAAGGATGTCGCCAAACAGGTTGGAGGCGACGACGACGTCGAACCAGTCCGGATGCTGCACGAAATGCGCGGTCAGGATGTCGATGTGGTATTTGTCCCATTTGACCTCGGGATAGTTCCGCGCCACCGCTTCGACGCGTTCGTCCCAATAGGGCATGGTGATGGAGATGCCGTTCGATTTGGTGGCCGACGTCAGGTGGCCCTTGCGGGTCGCGGCGAGTTCGAAGGCGAATTTCAGGATGCGGTCGACGCCGATCCGCGTCATCACCGTTTCCTGCACCACGACCTCGCGCTCCGTGCCCGGGAAGATGCGCCCGCCGATCGATGAATATTCTCCCTCGGTGTTCTCGCGCACCACGTAGAAGTCGATATCGCCGGGCTTGCGGCCGGCAAGCGGCGAGGGAACGCCGGGCATCAGCCGGCAAGGCCGCAGGTTGACATACTGGTCGAACTCGCGCCGGAACTGGATCAGCGAACCCCACAGAGAGATGTGGTCGGGCACACGCGAAGGCCAGCCGACCGCGCCGAAAAAGATGGCGTCGTGCGAGCCGATCTGCTCCTTCCAGTCGTCGGGCAGCATTTTTCCGTGGCGCTCGTAGTAGTCGCACGAGGCAAAATCGAACGTGTCGAGCTTGAGTTCGAAACCGAACCGCCGCGACGCCGCTTCGAGCACACGCAGGCCCTCGGGCACCGTCTCCCTGCCGATCCCGTCGCCGGCGATGACCGCGATCCGGTAGGCGTTGGTCTTACGTGTGTTCATGATCGTGATGCCGCTTGCCCTTGAGGGTTGAGGTGGCGCTCACCCTGATTGGAGAGCGGCGCGGGGTCAACGCCCAAGGCGGGCTACTGCTTCGGCGTTCCCGTGCCGACGCGGGAGACGCTTTGCCTCTGTGCCAGGATAGAAGCACTATCCCGAAGATTCAGCCGATACGTCGCCACCGAGGAGCAGCACGCTGGCGCTCTGACCCGTTCGGCGCCACCGGCGCGGCAGGTCCGTCACTTCGACGCCAGCAGCCTTTCGCGATTGCGCACCGTCTCAGCCTCGTCGATTCCGTCGTCCCGGAAAACGACGCCGTAGGTTTGCTCGGCGCTGTCGCGCGACACCTTGCCGTCGTCCAGATCCTTGCGAATCCTGTCGATCGATCGTTTGAGCGGATCGCCATATCCACCGCCTGCCGCCTGCTCGTGCAGCACCAACGTGCCGGCCCCAATGTCGAGCGTCACCTTGCCGGACAAGGGCGACACCTTGCCGTCCTTTTTGATGAAATTGCGCGACGGCGCGCCCGGCCCACCGCCGAACAGCCCATAGGGCTGGTGTCCCGTGCGGTCGGCTCGGAGTTGCAGCACGGCCCGTTCAGCGAGAAGCCGATACGATCGCACAAGGCCGAGCCCGCCGCGGAATTCCCCCGCCCCGCCGGAATCGTCACGAAAGCCATAAGTCTCCACCCGGATCGGATAACGGGCCTCCAGCGTCTCCACAGGCAGGTTGGACATGTTCTGCGACGGGTTGGTCACGCCCTCGATGCCGTCCTGGTCGTGGCGTCCGCCCCACGCGCCATTGATCATGTCGACGAGGATGAAAGGCGTACGATCGGCATTGTAGCCGCCAATGGCGACGACCGTGTTGCCGCCCTCGCCCGCCGCCATCACCTTTTGAGGCGCCACCTGCGCCAGCGCCCCCATCACCGTGTCGACCACACGGTAGCCGGTCAATGCGCGGGCGGCGACCGGCGCCGGCATGCGCGGGTTGAGGATCGATCCCTCCGGCGCGCTGATGCTGATACAGCGATACACGCCGGCATTGTTGGGCACCTCGCGGTCAAGCGCGCAGCGGATGGTCAGATAGGTGGCGGATTTGACGAAGGAGAAGGTGGAATTGATCGCGCCACGCACCTGGGGTGAGGAGCCGGCGAAATCGACATGCACATGGTCGCCCTTGACCGCCAGCGCGCATTTGATGGCGATCGGATCGGGCGAAAAACCGTCGCCGTCGATGTAGTCGGCGAAATGATAGACGCCGTCGGGCCACGATGCGATCGCCTTGCGCGTCAGCGCCTCGCCGTAATCCATCAGCCGGTCGAAATAGAGTTCGAGTTCGGCCTCACCATAACGGTCGAATAGCCGCAGCAGATCGCGCTCGCCCAGCATGCACGTGGCGTGCTGGGCGTCGAGGTCGCCGATCACCAGATCGGGGAGCCGGACGTTCGCACGGATCAGCGACAGCAGCGTCTCGTTCGGCTCGCCCCGGTCGAACAGTTTTGTCGGCGGGATACGCAGCCCCTCCTGAAAAATCTCTGTGGAGTCGCTGGCGTTGGAACCGGGAACACGGCCGCCGACATCGCAATGATGGGCGATCACCACGGCGAAGCCGCACAGCCGGTCGGCCCGGAACACCGGCTTGAACATGAAGATGTCGGGCAGGTGCATGCCGCCGGCATAGGGATCATTGAGCACGATGACGTCGCCGGGCGAAAGGCTTTCGGCAAAACGTTCGCGCACCACCTCCATCGCGTCCGGCACGGCGCCGAGATGCAGCGCGACGGTTTTCGCCTGCGACAGGATGCGGCCCTGTCGGTCGCAAAGCGTGACGGAATAATCGAGCACGTCGCGGACGATCGGCGAGCGCGCCGTGCGCATCACCGCGTAGGCCATATCGTCGACGATGGTGTCGAGCGCGTTCTTGATCACCGCGAAGGTGATCGGATCGTATGAATCGCTCATGCGCGGTCCTCCGCCGACAGGGTCGCGATGAGGTTGCCTGCCGCGTCGACCTCGACGCTTGCGGACGGTGGAATGACGACCGTCGAGTCGCGGCTTTCAAGGATGAGCGGGCCACGCATCGCCCCCGCGAAGGCGCCTCTTTGCATGACCACGGCATCCAGCCATCCCAGACTACTGCCGAAATAGGCATGGCGGCGGGAGCTTGCAGCCAGCGCTCCGGCGTCCGGGCTTCGCATGGCTGCGAAATCCAGCACGGCGCCTTCGGCCAGCGATGTCGCCAGCCGAACCGCTGCGGTCTCGATCGCATCCTTCGACGCGTAGCCGTAGATCGTCTTGTAGCGCGACAGGAAGTCCTCTCGCAACGCGGCGGCGCTCACCTCGGCTGGCAGGGGAACGGCGACCACCGCCTCCTGCCCCTGGAAGCGCAGTTCGACGGTGAAGTCATGATGCAGGGCCGCGCCGGCATAGCCGTCGGCGCGGAAAGCATCCTCCGCTTGCCTGCCGAGGCCTTCCACCGCCTCATGCAACACGCCAGGGTCCAGATCGTCGAGACGGCCCGGCAGGGCACGCGTGAAATGATGCTCCAGCCGACCGGCGAGCATGCCAGCCGCCGTGAACACGCCCGGCGCGACAGGGAACAGGATGCGGCGGATGCCGAGCATGGCCGCAAGATCGCAGGCATGAACCGGCCCCGAACCGCCGAAGGCAAGCAACGTGAAATCGCGCGGATCGACGCCGCGCTCCACGGTCACAGCCCGGATGGCGCGCGCCATGTTGGTGTTGGCGACGTCGCGGATGCCCTGCGCCGCCGCTTCCACCGATATGCCGAGCGGCCTCGCTATATGCGTGTCGATCGCCTGTCGCGCGGCCTCGACGTCGAGCATCAGCGCCCCGCCGCCGAGCGCCGCCGGCAACAGCCCCAGCACGACATTGGCGTCCGTCACCGTAGGGCGTTCGCCGCCAAGACCGTAACAGGCCGGCCCTGGCACCGCGCCGGCCGAGACCGGCCCTACCCGCAGCAGCCCGCCCTCGTCGAGCACCGCAATCGACCCGGCGCCGCTGCCCACTTCGGCAACGTCGACAGTCGGCACGCGCATGAGATAGCCGCCGGCCTTGATGAAGCGGCTGGGCGTCGAGATGCCGTCCCGGAATTCGTATTCGTGGGTGCGGCTGACTTCACCGCCGGCGATCAGGGTCGCCGAGGCGGTGGTGCCACCCATGTCGAAGGCGATGAGGTCGCCCTGACCGATACTGGCGCCGAGGCGCGCCGCGCCGACCGCGCCGGACGACCGCCCCGAACTGATGAAGAACACCGGCTTCGACCGGGCAAGCGCGACCGTCGACAGGCCGCCATTCGAATTGCCGATCAGCAGCGGCGCGCGGATACCCAGCGCGGCCAACGCGTCCTCCAGGCGCGCGATGTAGCCGCGCAGCACCGGCAGCACATAGGCGTTCACCGCGACTGTGGAGCAGCGCTCGTATTCCCCCATGGAGGGCAGCACCGCGACCGAGGCGCTGACGCTGCATTCCGGAAAAGCCCCGGCGACCGCCTCGGCGGCGGCGCGTTCGTTCGCCGGATTTGCGTAGGAATTCAGGAAGCAGATGGCGATCGATTCGATCCCCTCGCCAACGAGAAACCGCGCGGCTTCGATTGCCTGCGCCGGATCGAGCGGCATGAGAATTGTCCCGTCGGAGGCAGTTCGCTCGTCGACCTCGACCCGCCAGCGTCGGCGGATCAGCGGCTCCGGTTTGCGCCAGGAGAGATCGAACATGCCGGGCGTACGAACCCGCCCGATCTCCAGCACGTCGCGAAAACCCTTCGTGGTGATGAGGCCGCAACGAGCACCGGCCTTTTGCAGCAGCGTGTTGGAACCCACGGTCGTGCCGTGCAGCACTTCGGAAACGTCAACGGGGTCGTAGCCGGCCTCGGCAAGGATGGCGCGAACGCCGCTGACCACTGCCTCTTCCGGGCGAGCCGGCGTCGATGAGACCTTGAGGAACACCGCCGGACGATTTTCCGCGATCAGCACGAGGTCGGTGAACGTGCCGCCGATGTCGACCCCGATGCGGACACCCGGCATGCTTTCCAATCCTCGATTGCTGAATGCTGACATTCTGCATCGGCACGCCCCGAACACAAGGGGCGATTCTTGATTGTCAGCAATTTTGCTTGCGTGCTTCGAACGGGCAGCTTATCTCCAACGGAAAGATGCCGGTACGAGGCCTCATGACCAGACTCGCAAGCCTGAAGACCGAAAAACGCCTGCTCGATCGCCGCGCCGCCGATCATATCCGTTCCCACATTCTTGCCGGCGTCCTGCCCGCCAACAGCCGCCTGCTGGAAACCCAGCTCTCCGAGGAACTGGAAGTCAGCCGCGGCACAGTGCGCTCGGCGCTGGCGCAGCTTGCCGGCGAGGGGCTTGTGCGGCAGGTCGCCTTCACGCGCTGGGAAGTGTCCGGCACCTCAGCCGCGGACGCCTGGGAGATCTACACGCTGCGCGGCGTACTCGAGGGGTTGGGCGCACGGCTTGCGGCGATGAGCCTCGGCAAGGAAGAAGGTGCAAAACTGCGCACCATCGGCGGCGAGCTTCTGCGGGCGATCCGCGAGGGACGGTTCCAGGACGCCACCGACATCGACTTCGATCTTCATGCCGCGATCATCGCCGCCGCCCGCCACGGACGGCTGGCCGACCAGCATCGGCTGATCCTTCACCAGGTGCGCTTCCACATGGTGCAGTCGGGTTTCCTGCCGAAGGACTATGACCATCTGATCGACGAGCACGAGGCGCTGATCGAGGCGGTGATCAGCGGCGACGCCGACCGCGCCGAGTTTCTGGCGCGCAGCCACAACGAGGCCGAGGTCAAGGCGCTGACCGAACTGCTGCACCGGGGCACCCGCAGCGAGGTTGCGGAGCCGGAACGCGCATAGCCGCGACGGCCCAGCCGGACCCGCGCATGGGAAAGTGAACGACATGCAGAACGTGGCGTTGCAATTGCGGGCCGGCGACGAGGTGGCCATCGCCATGCGCGACATCGCCGCCGGCGAGCGGCTGGCGCCGTTTGCGACAGTCGCCCGCGAGCCGATCCCGTTCGGCCACAAGGTCGCACTACAAGCGCTTTCCGCCGGTGCGCCGCTACACCGCCTCGGCCAGCCGATCGGCCTGGCGACGGCGGCGATCGATGCCGGCGCGCATGTGCATGTGCACAATCTCGGTTTCGAAGTGTCACTGGCGGAGCGCGAGATCGGCACGCGCCTCAGCAACACGCCCTTTCTGCCGGCAAGCGAGGTGCCGACCTTCGACGGTTTTCGGCGGTCGGACGGCCGTGTCGGCACCCGCAACTACGTCGCCGTGCTGACCTCGGTGAACTGCTCGTCGCTGGTAGCGCGCATGATCGCCGACCATTTCCGCAACCCGGCGGTACTCGCCGATTTCCCCGGCGTCGACGGCGTGGTCGCGCTCACCCACAAGTCGGGCTGCAGCGTCTCCGAGGGCGGCCGTTCCATGGGCATGCTGCGGCGGACTCTCGGCGGCTATGCGCGCCATCCCAATGTCGCCGGAACGCTGCTCGTCGGCCTCGGCTGCGAGGACAACCAGATCAAGGCGCTGATGCGCGACGAAGGCCTTGTCGAAGGCCCGGCCATGCGTACGCTCGTGATGCAGGAGGTCGGCGGCACACGCTCCAGCGTCGCCGCTGGCATCCGCGCGGTCGAGGAAATGCTGGAGCAGGCGTCGAAGGCGGTGCGCGAACCCGTTCCGGCGAGCGCACTGACGGTCGGGCTGCAATGCGGCGGCTCGGACAGCTTTTCCGGGATCACAGCCAATCCGGCGCTGGGCGCGGCGGTCGACCGGCTGGTTGCCTGCGGCGGCACGGCGATTCTTTCGGAGACGCCGGAGATCTATGGCGCGGAAAACCTGCTCTTGGAACGCGCCGCCAGCCGCGGGGCGGGCGAAAAACTGGTCGGCCTGCTCGACTGGTGGGAGGAGCATACCCGCGACGAACCGCAGGGCCTCGACAACAACCCTTCGCCCGGCAACAAGGCGGGCGGCCTGACGACGATCCTCGAAAAATCCC
Organism: Mesorhizobium sp. IMUNJ 23232; assembly: GCF_044326205.1. Lineage (NCBI taxonomy): Bacteria > Pseudomonadati > Pseudomonadota > Alphaproteobacteria > Hyphomicrobiales > Phyllobacteriaceae > Mesorhizobium > Mesorhizobium sp. IMUNJ 23232. The sequence continues at coordinate 28,666 of NZ_JBIRCY010000048.1, read as the reverse complement.
TCGGCGCGGTGGCCAAGGGCGGAACCACCAATCTCGTCGACGTCATCGCCTATGCCGCTGAGGCGCGCGGCCCTGGCCTGATCTTCATGGATTCGCCCGGCTTCGACCCGATCTCGGCGACCGGGCAGGTGGCCGGCGGCGCCAATCTCATCTGCTTCACCACAGGCCGCGGCTCCTGCTTCGGCTGCAAGCCGGCCCCCTCGCTGAAACTCGCCACCAACTCCGCCATGTACCGGCGCATGGAAGAAGACATGGACGTCAACTGCGGCGAGATTCTCGACGGCATGGCAAGCGTCGACGAGATGGGCGAGCGCATTTTCCGCGCAATGCTCGCCACGGCGTCAGGCGCGCCGACCAAAAGCGAGTTGCTGGGCTACGGCGAGGACGAATTCGCGCCGTGGCACGTCAATGCCTGGCTCTGAAATCGAACCGAGAGGACATCATGCCGATCATCCGCGTCGAATTGTTGGAAGGCCGCAGCGTCGAGCAGAGGCGCGAATTCGCCGAGGTCGTGACCCGCGAGACGGCGCGCATCCTTCGCTGCACGCCTGAGGCCGTCAACGTCGTGTTCTCGGAGGTCCGCCGCGACGAATGGGCCGTGGCTGGAAAACTCGCAAGCGATCCGAAAAGCTGATCAGCGCCCCAGCGCGGCGCGCAGGTTCGGGCTGAGGATCACCGTTTCGCCCTTATAGCCGGCCAGCGCGCCTTCGATCAGCGCGAGGTCGCAGCGCGCGCTGTGGCCACGTGCATAACCATTCACCGCTTGCGCGCCGGGATAGCGGCCTTCCGGATGGCGATAGAGGTCCATGCCGGCGATGACCAGGCGGCGCGGCTGCAGGGCCGCCGCAACGGCGATCATCAGCGCGCCGTTCGTCGGGATTTCCCTGGCGCCGAAATCGGCTATGGCCGGCTCCAGCCGATCGAGCATCACAAAACCATTCTTGGCGCGGCGGCCGGCAAAAAGATGCTGACACAACACGATCCGTCCGCCCTCCGATCTCGGAAAGACCAGGATCGCCTTCGATCCCCTGGGCGGCACATCGGGATCGGCGGTGAAGACGGCGTCGGGATTAGTCATCACGCCACGCGCAGCCCAGGTCCAGTTGACACGGAAGAGCGTCGCGTCGCGGTAGGTTATCAGCTCCGGGCGTTCGGACGTGGGGCCGTTGCCGAGGCAGACGATCGTCTCAGGCGTGCCAAGCCGCGTTCGAAGCGTTTCAACGCTGCCGATCTCCGGAACGCAGATAAGTTTCTCCAAGATGCTTTGCCGGCGTATTTTCTTCCCGCGTGTGGATTCCACCGGCGACCCGAGATCACGCGCCCACCCTCGCCTCACTGCTTCCGGCGCGGCGGCGTCCAGAAATTTCGCCACCCGCCAGCGGCGCCAGAACCGGTCCGCAAACCTTCCGTCGGGCGGCCCTTCGATAACAAGTTCATGGCTGAAACGGCGGCGTACCGCCTCCAGGTCGCCGCGCGGCACGGCAAGGATCAGCCGAAAATCCGACCGGTCGCGCAGCAGCGCGTCTACGTCCGGCCAGGCACGCTCGACCGACGCTGCATCGCCGTGCAGCACGACGGCCGGACGGCGGTCGTGCGGCTGCCCCGGCGGATCGAGCAGACCGAGGCGCCTTGCCAGGTTCAACACGAAAACGCTCCTTGAACGCGACGGCGACCCGCGTCAGGCGTAATTGACGTAGATCGTCTTCTTCTGGAAATAGGCGTCCAGGCCATATTTTCCGTCCTCGCCGCCGATGCCGCTGTCGCGAATGCCGGCGTGGTGGGCGTGGACCGCGTCGCCGCCCGGCCGGTTGACGTAAATCTCGCCGAATTTCAGCTCGCGCACCAGCCGCATCATTCGGCGCATATCCTTGGTGAAGACGTAAGCCGACAGGCCGTAACGCGACTCGTTGGCGAGCCGCAGCCCCTCGTCGAAATCATCGACCTGCATGATCGGCACGACCGGCCCAAAAACCTCGTCCTGCATGATCGCCATCTGGTTGTCGTCCACCGAAAGCACGGTCGGCTGGAACCAGTGACCCTTGGAAAATTCCTCGCCGGCCATGCGCCCGCCGCCGGTCAGCACCTCGGCGCCATCGGTGGTGGCGCGTGCCACCATACGCTCGACCTTCTCCAGTTCCGGCTTGCTGAATTTCGGTCCGACATCGACCAGCAGCGTTGGGTCGCCGACCTTCAGCGCCTCGACGGCGGCGACGAAGCGCTCGGTGAACTCGCCGGCGACGCGGCGATGCACATACATGCGCTCGTTGCAGATGCAGATCTGCCCGCAATTCTCGAAGCGCGACAGCACGGCGGCGCGCACCGCCGCGCCGATATCGGCGTCCTCGGCGACGACGAAGGGCGCCTTGCCACCAAGTTCCAGCCTGAGCAGTTTCAGGTCGTCGGCGGCATTGCGGAAAATCTCCTTGCCGGCCCGCACGCTGCCGGTCAGCGTGATCAGCCTCGGAATCGGATGGCGCACAAGTGCTGCGCCAAGATTCTCGCCGGTGCCGCTGACGACGTTAACGACGCCCGGCGGGAAATCCGCCTGTACCGATAGCTGCGCGATTTCGAGCGCCGAAAGCGGCGTCCCTTCATGCGACTTGATGACGACGGTGTTGCCGGCGATCAGCGCCGGTCCCATCTTGCGGCACATCAGCGCCGCCGGATAGTTCCAGGCCGTCAGCCCGACCACGACGCCATGGGCGACGCGCTGGATCCAGATTTGCTCGTCCGGCATGTCGGAGGGAATGATGTCGCCGGTGATGCGGCGCGCTTCTTCGGCCGCATAGGTCAGGTAAAGCGCCGCCCCCTCGATCTCGCCGCGCGCCTCTTGGTTCGGCTTGCCCTGCTCGGCCACTACGATGCGCGCCAGCCGTTCGCGGTTTTCGAGGATCAGCCGGGCGAGGTCCCTCAGATATTGGCCGCGCGTCGCCGGCGGCAGCGCCTCCCAGCCCGGTTGCGCCGCGCGCGCCGCCACCAGCGCGCGGTCGGCGTCGTCGGCGCCGCCATTCGGCACGGAGGCGATGACCGCCTCCGTCGCTGGGTTCTCGACGTCGATCCATTCCTTGACGGTGGATTCGACCCACTGCCCGCCGATGAATTGCTTGTAGCGGTCGACGCCCTTCACCAGTTCCTTCATGGCCGGCATGCGATTGTATTCCTATCTTTTTCTCGTTGAGAGATTGAGGTTTTCGGTCAGCCGGCGACGGGGCGGAGCCGCTCGTAGCCCATCATCTCCGGCAGCCACAGCGTGATGTCCGGCACGAACACCAGAACGAACAGCAGCGCGATCAGCACGAACAGGAATATCCACAATTCCTTGGTGATCTCGGCCACCTTGATGCCCGACACGCCGGCGATCAGGAAAACCAGTTCGCCCATCGGCGGCGTCACCAGGCCGATCATCATGTTGACGACCGAGGTCACGCCGAAATGCACCGGGTCGATGCCGAGATGGATGACGGTCGGCATCAGGATCGGCACGATGATCAAGAGCATCAGCAGCGTGTCGAGGAAGGCGCCGAGGATCAGGAACAGGATCGTCACCATAAGCAGGAACATGGTTGGCGACAGGTCGAGGCCAGACATCCAGAGCCCCAAACGTTCGGGAATCTGTTCCGAAGCGACGATCCAGTTCATGACAAGCGCGCCGGCGATGGTGATGGCGACAATTCCGGTGGCGCGCGAAGATTCGACCAGCACGCCGACGAAGTCGGGAAGGCTGAAGGAGCGGTACCAGAGAAAGGCTAGTACGAGGCCGATCGCGGCGCACACCGCGGCGGCTTCGGTCGGCGTCACGGCGCCGCTGTAGATGCCGCCGAGCATGATCGCCGGGATCATCAGCGCCGGCAGCGCCGTAAACGTGGCGTTGACGGCACGCTTCATGGTTGGAGGCGGTTCGGTCGGAAAATTGCGGCGGCGCGCCAGGTAGACGACGACCAGCGATTGCGCCCCGGCAAGCAGGAGCCCCGGGATCACGCCGCCCATGAACAGATAGCCGATCGAGGTGTTGGTGACGGTGCCGTAGAGGATCATCGGGATCGACGGCGGGATGATCGGTCCGATGATGGCGGAAGTGGAACTCAGCGCGGCAGCGAAGCCGGGCGAGTAGCCGGCCTTCACCATCATGTCGACTTCCAGCTTACCCGGTCCGGCTGCGTCGGCGAGCGCGCTGCCGCTCATGCCGGAGAAGATGACGCTGGCGACGATGTTGACGTGCGCCAGCCCACCCTTGAAGCGCCCGACGAGCAGGTTGGCGAACTCGAACAGGCGGTCGGTGATCCGGGAGGCGTTCATGATCTCAGCCGAGAAGATGAACAGCGGCACCGCCATCAGCACGAAGCTGGAATAGAGGCCGTTGAGACTCTGCGAAGCGACGAGCCCGATATCCTGCCCGGTGAGGAACAGGTAGACGATCGCCGCGCACAGCATCGCGTGGCCAATCGGCATGCCGAGGAACGACCAAACAAAGAACAGCGCGAACATGATCCAGGCTGAAATGCTCACGCCGGCCTCAGAGATTTTCTTCCCAGCGCCGGCCGGCAAGCCGCCAGACGCGAATGGCAGACCCGATGATCACCGCCAGCATGAAGATGACGAAGCAGGAATAGACGAGATCCATCCGGATCTTGAGCAGCATCGAGGAGCGTCTGCCGAGAAAGATCACGTAGTCGAGCACACCGGGCAACGCCGCCAGGAAGATCAGCCCCATCGTGGCGGTGTTGACGATCGCCAGGACCCGCCGTTTGCGGGGCGGGATCGCGTGGTAGATGAGGTCGAAGACGATCTGCCGCCGCTCGCTGACCAGCATGCCGGCGCTGAAGAACACAACCCACACATAGCCGATCGAACACAGTTCCAGTGACCATGCCACCGGCATGTTCAGCACGTAACGGCTGATGATCTGGATCAGGAAGCCGGCGAACATCACTGCGAACAGGACCGCGGAAACCTGCTCCACGGAGCGGTTCCAGCGGCCCATCCAGCCCGTCGCCGGCGCCTCAACCTTTGCGGCGCCGGCCGTCTCCATGCGTCAGGCAGCCTTGATGCGGTCGAGCAGGCCAGCCGGCCAGGACTTGGCGAAATCGGAATTCTCGAACGCGCCGAGCACCTTGGCGCGGAAGGCGTCGACATCCGGCGTCGACACGGTGACGCCCTTGCTTTCGAGGAACGCGGCGGCATCCTTCTCACCGGCGAGCACATTCTCGTCGTTGAACTTCTTGGCTTCGATCTCGGCCGCCAGGACCGCCGCCTGTTCTTCAGGCGTGAGGCTGTCCCAGAACGCGACCGGCATGGCGAAGAAGGTGTTCGACACCTGGTGGTTGGTCAGTACGATCTGCTTGGCAACCTCGTAGAACTTGCTGGAGATGATGTCCGTCAGCGGGTTTTCCAGGCCGTCGATCGTGCCGGTCTGCAGCGCAAGGTAGATTTCCTCGAAGGCGAGCGGCGTGGCGTTGCCGCCCAGCGCGTTGCCGAGGAACTGCCACGCTTCCGAGCCCGGCATACGCAGCTTCAGACCCTTGAGGTCGTCGGGCGTCTTCACGTCCTTCGGCTCGCGCAGCATCACCTGGCGGCTGCCGAGGTACTGACTCTTGACGATGTGCAGGCCGATATCCTTGGCGACGCGCGCCTTGTACTCGGCGCCGATGTCGCCGTCGTAGACCGCATCCAGATGCGCGGCGTCGCGCATCAGGTAGCCGGTCGTGAAGATCGAATACTCCGGGATCAGCACGGCGATGTCCTGCGGCGAGATCATGCCCACCTCGAGATTGCCGCGCTGCATGGCCTCGACTTCGGTGCCCTGTCCGAACAGCGTGCCGTTGAAGTGGATCTGCACGTCGAACATTCCGGGCGCGTCGCGGTCCAGCGCCTCCTTGAACTTCACCAGGCCTTTAGACTGCCATTCCTCCGCCGAGCCGGGCGTCGAGATGCGGATCACCTTGCCGGCGGCAAACGCGGTCCGCGACAGCAATGGCGTTGCGAGCACGCCGGCGGCGGCTCCTGCAAGCAGTGCGCGGCGGCTGATTATCCGGCCGGGCCGGAAACTCCTCTGTTCCGTCATGATGTCTCCCTCTGCGGTGCAATTTTCTTATCGCGGGCCGAGAGCCTCGCCCCTACCCGATGATGCTTCCACAGCCATTCCGAAGCGTCAAGATGAATGTTGACAATTTGCAATCAATCATTTTTCTCTGACGGCGCGGCTTTGTTTCCTGCTTTCCGCCGCCTGCGAGATTCATCATGACCCAGGCCTCCGGGCTTGCCGCCTCCCATTCCGGTTCCTTGCCGGCGACCCGCTGCCTGGCCGTCGCGGCGGCGACGCCGGTGACGGACACGTTCCAGCCCGACGCCCTGCTGCTGGCCGCGCATTGCAAGATGCTGCTGGAGGCGGGCTGCGACGGCGTCGCGCTCTTCGGCACCACGGGCGAGGGTCCGGAATTCTCGGTGCGCGACCGCATGGCCGGGCTTGATGCAGTGCTGGCCGCCGGCATCCCGGCAAAGAGGCTCATCGTCTCGGTGACGGCGCTCGCCATTCCCGATATCGTGGAACTCGCCCGGCACGCACTCGCCGCCGGCGTGGACAGCATTCTGTTGATGCCGCCCTGCGTCTACCGGTCCGGCGTCACCGAGGAAGGCACGTACCGGTTCTACGCGACGGTCATCGACCGGCTAGCGCGCGACGATCTGCGGCTCTGCCTCTACCATTTTCCGGACATTTGCGGCGTGCCGTTGACGCCGCGCGTGGTCCGCAGGCTGGACGAAGGATTTCCCGGCATCGTCACCGGCATCAAGGACAGCGGCGGCGACCTCGGCTTCACCGAGACGCTGGTGCGCTCCTTCAGCCACCTCGGCGTCTACACCGGCACCGAGATTCATGTCCCGCGGGCGCTGGCGATCGGTGCGCGCGGCACCATCTGCGGCCTCGCCAATGTCATGCCTCGCCTGATGCGCGCGATGTTCGAGGCGCCGACCGCCTTCGACCGGCGCAAGCTGGTTCCGCTGATCACTTCGGGCGACCTTGTCCTGTCGCGCCAGTCCTTCGCGGCGTCGATCAAGGCCGTGCTCGCCCATGCCTCGGGCCAGGCAGGATGGAACCGCATGATCCCGCCGATCAACGCCCTGCCCCACCCGGAGCGGCGCTGGATGCTGGAGGATTTTTTCCGCTGGGACGCGTCGCTGCCGTCCCCCATGCGCACATTCGCCTCCTCGGGCGCGGACGAAGTTCAAAAAGTCACGCCGCTGCGGCGGGCCTCGTGAACAGGACAGCAAGGAAATCGAAAAGATGACGAAATGGACGGGTGTTTTCCCCGCGGTGACCACGAAACTCACGGCCGACGGCGCCGTCGACGTCGCATGGACGCAGAAGAGCATCGACCGGCTGATCGCCGGCGGCGTCTCCGGCGTCATCGTGCTGCCGATGCTGGGCGAGAACGCCTCGCTGTCGATGGCCGATCGCGAGACCGTCATCCGCGCCGCCAGGGAGGTCGTCGCCGGCCGCGTACCGCTGCTCAGCGGGCTGGCGGAAGTGTCGGCGGCCTCCGCCGCCGCGTCCGCGCGCCACTATGAAAAGCTCGGCGCCGAAGGGCTGATGGCGTTCCCATCGATCGCCTACAAGAGCGATCCGCGCGAGACCATCACCTGGTACAAGGGGCTGGCGGCAAGCTGCGGCCTGCCCATCATGATCTACAACAACCCGATCGCCTATGGCGTCGACGTAACCCCACCCATCCTCAGCGCTCTGGCGGACACCCCGTCGATCGTCTGCATCAAGGAGGAGTCCGGCGACATCCGCCGCGTCACCGACCTCTACAATGCCTGCGGCGACCGCTTCTCCATCTTCTGCGGCGTCGACGACCTCATCCTGGAAAGCGTTGCGCTCGGCGTGACCGGCTGGGTGTCGGGCATGACCAATGCCTGGCCGGAGGAATGTGTGCGCCTGTTCGAACTGGCCCGCGCCAACCGCTACGACGAGGCGCGCGCGCTTTACCGCATCCTGACGCCGGCCTTCCACCTCGACACCCACGTGAAGCTGGTGCAGTACATCAAGATGGCGGAGCAGATGGTCTATGGCGCGCCGGAATGGGTGCGCCCGCCGCGCCTGCCGCTCGAAGGCGCCGAACGTGAAACGGTCGTGGCGGTCATCGAGGAGACAATCCGCAAGCTCGCGGCCGCCTAAGATCGTCGGGCAGACCGGCCGCCGGATCGGAAGGAGAAAAAATGGCTCACGCCTTCACCGCGGCCGACGCGACCAGACACGGCGCCAACCAGCTGGACCTCGACACGCCGGAAATCCGGCAGGCGCGCATCGACCTCGCCGCCTGCTTTCGCGTCGCCGCGCGGCAGGGGCTGGAGGAAGGCATATGCAACCATTTTTCCGCACTTGTGCCGGGCTTTGACGACCTGTTCCTGGTCAATCCCTACGGCTACGCTTTTCGCGAGATCACGGCCTCCAGCCTGCTGATCTGCGATTTCAACGGACACGTGGTGGCCGGCGAGGGCCAGCCGGAGGCGACTGCCTTCTACATCCACGCGCGCATCCACAAGAATGTGCCGCGCGCCCGCGTCGCCTTCCACACGCACATGCCCTATGCGACGGCGCTGGCGATGACGGAAGGCGATCCGCTGATCTTCGCAGGCCAGACGGCGCTGAAGTTTTATGGCCGCACCACCTTCGATCGCGACTATCGAGGACTGGCGCTCGACGAGCACGAAGGCGACCGCATCGCGGCCAGCGTCGGAGATGCCGACATCGTCTTCATGAAACATCATGGCGTGATGGTGCTCGGGCCGACCATCGCCGAGGCCTGGGACGATCTCTATTACCTGGAGCGCGCCGCGCAGGTTCAGTGCCTGGCTCTGTCAACGGGCCGGCCGGTGCTGTCGATCGACCCTGCGATCGCCGAGGCAGCCTACCGCCAGATGCGCGAGGGCGACCCCGAATCCGCCCGGCTTCACCTCGAAAGCGTCAAGCGGGTACTGGACGCCGAGGAGCCCGGCTATAGGAACTGACACCGGCCGGCTATTTGCCTTGACCTTCTGTACCGGCGGCCAAGGCAAATGACCTTTGATACGGGTGCCATTCGTTTCGAGAATCCTTTAGGCAAGCCGGCGGCTACAGCCTTTCGATGGTCAGCCCACCATCGGCGTGGATCACTGATCCGGTCGCGAAGGACAACTCCTGCCCCGCCAGCATGCGTATGGCGCGCGCGACATCCTCCGCCTCGCCCCAGCGTTTTGCCGGAACCAGCCCGTCGGCGATGCGCCCGTCGTAGCGCGCGGCGACGCCGGCCGTCATCGGCGTGCGGATGATGCCGGGCCGCACCTCGAACACGCCGATGCCGTGCTCGGCCAGCCTCAGGGCGAACAGTTTCACCAACATGGGCAACGCCGCTTTCGACAGGCAGTAGTCGCCGCGTTCGATCGAGGCCATGGTTGCGCTCACCGACGACACGGTGACGATGGCGCGGCCTTCGCGGGCCGGTTGCGCCACCATCCGCCGTGCGACCTTCTGCGTCAGGAAAAACGTCCCGCGCAAATTGATGCCGAGAATGAAGTCGAAGGCTTCCGGCGTTACCTCCAGCAGGTCGCCGCGCACCCTCGCCGGCACACCGGCATTGTTGACCAGCACGTCGATCGGCCCAAGTGCTGCCTCGATCTCGTCGATCACGCGGTCATGCACATCGCTGTCGGCCAGGTCGCCGGCCACGACATGGGCGCGCTGCGCCCCCAGCGAAACCAGTTCACTGACAAGCGCCGACGCATCGGGCACTGTCCGGTCCATAACGCCTATCGCCAGCCCTGAGCGCGCCAGTTCCCTAGCCGTCGCCAGACCGATGCCGCTGCATCCTCCGGTCACCAAAACCACGCGCGATAAACCCATTCCCAGCCACCTCTCGCTGAATGCTAACAATCATTCCTTAGAGATTTTTCATAGGACTGGCGCGCTTTATTTCCTTTGGACCGTCGCGTTCGATGGTCCGGCCAATGACTCCCAAGCTTGGCGCAAAGCGAGTTGTGCCGGTCGCGGAAACGATGGCGATGCTGCGCGAGGCGCGACTCGCGATAACACATGGAAGGCAATGCAAGGTATGAACGGAAGCGGACCCAAGCTGCGTCGTGTCAGGTATTTTGCAACGATGCCCCCGCGACGGCAACGCCATCCATCGACGCCTTGGCCAGCACAGTCATGATCTCGGCCGCTGCCAGCGCGGCGATCACCGCCGGCCGCTTGTCCTTGACCGCGTCGCCGCCAATCGGCGAGACCAGCCGCGCGAACGACGCATTCGTCCCGCCGGCCGTCTTCAGATACCAGTTCCGGAAGGTCGCCTTCTTGGTCTTCGAGCCGATCATGCCGACATAGGCCGCGTCATCCCGTCCCAACGCCTCGGCGGCAATCAGGAAGTCCAGTGCGTGGTCGTGGGTCAGCACGACGAAGGCCGAACCGGCGGGCGCGATCCGCACCATCTCCTCCGGCATCGGCGTCAGTCTCGTCTCGATGCCGGCCGGCATGCCTTCCAGAGCGTCGGCGCGGCTCTCCACCACGATCGTCCTGAGCGGCAGCAGCGAAAAGGCCGACGCCAGCGCCTGACCGACATGCCCACCGCCAAACACATAGACATGCGGCAGTCGCGCCTCCTCGGACTCCACTGTCGCCAGAAGGTGCGCCTTTACGCCCTCGTCCACCTGTGTGATCGACACTTCTACTCGGCCCCCGCAGCATTGGCCAATCTCGGGGCCAAGTGGGATGGAGAGTAGCGCCTTACCCTCCCCCCCGTGGGGAGGGTCGGACCGAAGGTCCGGGGTGGGGGTAGCCTTCTGTCCCTGCCCCCCACCCCGGCTCTCGAATTTCGCTTCGCTCAATCCGCTCGCCGACCCTCCCCACAAGGGGGAGGGTAAAGGCTCCCGCAACATCATCCGCGCCTTGTCGATCGCCATATATTCCAGTTGACCACCGCCGATCGTGCCGAAGATCGCGGTCCTCGACACCAGCATCCACGCGCCCTTCTCGCGCGGCGTGGAGCCTTTCGCGGACGCGACCTCGACAAGGGCGGTAGTGGACCCATCAAGGAAAGCGCGGAGGTCTTTGGCGATCGATGCCATGATGGTACTATACCAGAATTCCTATGCCTTCGCCTCGGCCTTCAGCCGCTCGATCGCCATCAGCACGCGCTCGGGCGTCGCCGGGGCGTCGAGTCGCGGACAGATCCTGTGATTGGCGACACTGGCCACCGCATCCGACAGCGCGTGCAGCACCGACATGGCCAGCATGAAGGGTGGCTCGCCCACAGCCTTGGAGCGATGGATGGTCGGCTCGTGCGCTTCCGGCCAGTCGGCAAGCGCCACATTGAAAATCTTCGGCCGGTCGGAGGCAAGCGGGATCTTGTAGGTCGAGGGCGCATGCGTGCGAAGCCGGCCCTTGCCGTCCCACCACAGTTCCTCCGTCGTCAGCCAGCCCATCCCCTGGATGAATCCGCCTTCGATCTGACCAAGGTCGATCGCCCGGTTCAGCGACCGCCCGGTCTCGTGCAGGATATCGGTGCGCTCGACCACATATTCGCCGGTCAGCGTGTCGACCGAGACTTCCGAGCACGACGCGCCATAGGCGAAATAATAGAAGGGATGTCCCTCCCCCTTGTCGCGGTTCCAGTGGATTTTCGGCGTCTTGTAGAAACCCGCCGCTGAAAGCTGGATGCGGGCGAAATAGGCCTGCTTGACCAGGTCGGCGAACGGAATCTCCTGGTTGCCGACGCGCACCCGATTGGGCAGGAACTCGACCTGCTCGACCGGCACGGAATATTTGTCCGCCGCGAAATCGGTCAGGCGCCGCTTGATCCGCCGCGCCGCGTTCTGCGCCGCCATGCCGTTCAAGTCCGAGCCGGAGGAAGCGGCGGTCGCCGAGGTGTTCGGCACCTTGCCGGTGGTCGTCGCGGTGATCTTCACCTGGTCGATGTCGATCTGGAATTCTTCGGCCACCACCTGCGCGACCTTGACGTAGAGGCCTTGGCCCATCTCGGTGCCGCCATGGTTCAGATGCACCGAACCGTCGGTATAGACATGCACCAGCGCGCCCGCCTGGTTATAGTGGGTGGCCGTGAACGAGATGCCGAATTTCACCGGCGTCAGCGCCAGCCCGCGCTTGACGATGCGGCTGTTGGCGTTGAAGGCGGAAATCTCCCGCCGCCGCCGCGCATAGTTCGAACTCTCCTCCAGTTCGGCGACGATGCGGTGGATGATGTTGTCCTCCACCGTCTGGTGATACGGCGTGACGTTCCTGTCGCCTCTCTTGTCCCCCTTCCGGCCGTAGAAATTCAGCTTGCGGATCTCCAGCGGGTCCTTGCCGACGGCGAAAGCCACCTCGTCGATGATGCGCTCCGCGCCGACCATGCCTTGCGGCCCGCCGAAACCGCGGAAGGCGGTGTTGGACACAGTGTTGGTGTAGAGCGGCGCCGATTTCGCCAGCACGGCTGGCCAGAAATAGGCGTTGTCGCAGTGGAACAGCGCGCGGTCAGTCACTGGACCGGAAAGGTCGGAGGAAAAGCCGCAGCGCGCCGCATAGACGTAGTTCACGCCGGAAATATTGCCCTCGTCGTCGAACCCGGCCTCGTAGTCGATGACGAAATCGTGGCGCTTGCCGGTCGCAATCATGTCGTCGTCGCGGTCGGGCCGGATTTTCACGGCCCGCTTCAGCCGCTTCGCGCCAATCGCGGCCAACGCGGCCAACTGGTTGCCCTGCGTCTCCTTGCCGCCAAAACCGCCGCCCATGCGCCGGATCTCGACCGTCACCGCATGGCTCGGCACGCCGAGCGCATGCGACACCATGTGCTGCACCTCGCTCGGATGCTGGGTCGAGCAATAGACGGTAACGTCGCCATCCTCGCCGGGAATGGCCATGGATATCTGGCCTTCGAGATAAAAATGATCCTGCCCGCCGACCCGCATCCGCCCCTTGATCTTGCGCGGCGCCTTGGCGATCGCCTCAGCGGCGTCGCCGCGCTTCAACGTCAGCGGCGGAGTCACGAGCTTGTCGTTGAACGGATCGAGATCCCAGACATCGATAGCCGCCGGCAGTTCATCAAACTCGATCTTAGCCAGCCGACAGGCGCGGCGGGCGTGCTCGCGTGTCTCGGCGATCACGCAGAACACCGGCTGGCCGAAAAACTGCACCTTGCCCTCGGCCAGGATCGGCTCGTCATGGCGGCCGGTCGGCGAGATGTCGTTTTCGCCTGGCACATCGGCTGCGGTCAGCACATCGATCACGCCAGGCGCGCGCCTCACCGCCGACAAGTCGATCGTACGGATCGTCCCATGCGCTACGGTCGACAGCCCCAGCGCCCCATGCAGCGTACCTGCCGGCTCCGGCATGTCGTCAATATAGACCGCCTCGCCCGTGACGTGCTTGTGCGCGGAGTCGTGCCGCTGGTCGGTATGCACCGCGCCGACGATTTTTGCGGCCGCGAGATTGGGTGTGTGTTTTGTCATCCTACACCTCTCACGCCGCCCGCCCGACCTGCACCGGCGCCTTCGTCCCACTGGTCTCGATGAAAAACCGCCTGAGCAGGTTCTTGGCCGCCAGCATCCGGTATTCGGCAGTGGCGCGCATGTCGGTGAGCGGCGTGAAATCCGTGTCGAAAGCCGCAATCGCCGCCTCGACCGTCTCTTCCGTCCAAGGCTTGCCGATCAGTGCCGCCTCCACAGCGAAGGCCCGCTTCGGCGTCGCCGCCATGCCGCCGAAAGCAACGCGGATCGCCGCAACCGTGCCGTCGCGCGCAACTGCCAGCCGGAAGGCGCCCAGCGTCGAGGTGATGTCCTCGTCACGGCGCTTCGACACCTTGTGGACTGCGAATTTTTCGCCGCGCGCCGGCAAGGGAACGGTGACGCTTTCGACGAATTCGCCCGGCTGCCGGTCCTGCTTGCCGTAGGCGACGAAAAAATCCTCCAGCGGTATCGTCCGCGACTTCGCGCCGCGCCGGAGCGTCAGCCGCGCCCCCAGCGCGATCAGCGGCGGCGGCGTATCGCCGATCGGCGAGCCGTTGGCGATGTTGCCGCCGATCGTGCCCATATTGCGCACCTGCTCGCCGCCCAGCCGGTTGAGCAAAGTGCCCATTGTAGGAATGCGCCTGGCGAGCAACGCGAAGGCCTCGGTATAGGTGACGCCGGCTCCGATGGTGATAGCCCCGTCCGTTTCCGAAATCGCCTTCAACTCATCAAGCCCGGCAATGAACACCGCCGGCGCGATATCGCGCATATGCTTGGTCACCCACAGCCCGACATCGGTCGATCCCGCGACGATGGTCGCCTTCGGTTCGTCCTTGTAGAGTTTTGCGAAATCGTCCAGCGACCCGGGAACGACAAGCCGCTGCTTGTCTTCGCCGATCTCGACGCGGCGCCCGTCCTTCAGCGCTGAAAGCCGTGCAATGATCGCCTTGCGCTCGGCGAGCAGCGGATCCTTCGCAGCCTTGCCATAGGTGGAAATGGCTTTTGCCGCGCGCACGATCGCCTCGTAGCCGGTGCAGCGGCAGAGATTGCCCTGCAGCGACTTCTCGATCTCGGCGTCGGACGGCGTTGCCGACTTCATCCACAGCCCGTAGAGCGACATGACGAAGCCCGGCGTGCAGAAACCGCATTGCGAACCGTGGAAATCGACCATCGCCTGCTGCACCGGATGCAGGTTTCCGTCCTTGCCCTTCAGATGCTCGATGGTGACGACATGGGTGGCGTCCAGCGAGCCGACGAAGCGGATGCAGGCATTGACGCTTTCATAGACGAGTTTTCCGCCGGAAAGCCGGCCGACCAGCACCGTGCAGGCGCCGCAATCGCCCTCGGCACAGCCTTCCTTGCTGCCGCGCAGCCGGCGTTCGAGGCGCAGCCAGTCGAGCAGTGTCTCGTCTGGCGCGACGTCGCTCAGCGCGACGTCCTCGCCATTCAGGATGAAGCGGATTTCGGTCCTGGGTTTCACCTTGGCCACGGTCAGCTTCCTCTATAGGTCGAATAGCCGTAGGGCGAAATCATCAGCGGCACGTGGTAGTGCGTATTCTCCGCCATACCGAAGCGGATCGGCACTTGGTCCAGAAAGGCCGGATCGGGTAGCGCCACGCCGGTTCCGCGCAAATAGTCGCCGGCGAAAAAGATCAGCTCATATTGCCCCGTCTTGAAATCCGCCCCTTCGAGCAGCGGTGCGTCGCAACGGCCGTCGGCGTTGGTCTCGACCGCCTTGAGCAGATGGTGCGAATTTCCACTGACGCGATAGAGCGCGATCTTGAGCCCGGCAGCCGGCTTGCCGGACGCAGTATCCAGCACATGGGTCGTCAGCCGCCCGCCTTCCGCCTTCGCCATTCGGCTCCCTCCCTCGGTACATTCGAACGCGATCATGAATTGTGCGGCAATTAAAGGCCATGCATAAGTCCGGGTGAAGCGGAGCGCCACAAAAAGACTTTCAAATTTTTTCGGGGGATGGCTCGTCCGTCGCTTTCGATATCCTTCGGTCAAAAGAGGAACGCCTGGGGCAATGAACCCGAAACGTTATGTCAGGGATATGCGCGGCTACGGGGCAAACCCGCCCGATCCGCGCTGGCCGGGCGGCGCCCATGTCGCCGTTCAGTTCGTGGTCAACTACGAGGAAGGCGGCGAAAACAACGTGCTGCATGGCGACGCCGCCTCGGAGGCGTTCCTGTCCGAGATCACCGGCGCGCAGCCATGGCCTGGCCTGCGCCACTGGAACATGGAATCGATCTACGAATATGGCGCGCGCGCCGGCTTCTGGCGGCTCCACCGCATGTTCACGCAGGCGAACGTGCCGGTCACCTGCTACGGCGTCGCCTCGGCGCTCGCCCGCTCGCCCGACCAGGTCACTGCCATGCTGGAGGCCGGCTGGGAGATCGCCTCGCACGGGCTGAAATGGATCGACTATCGCGACGCCTCAGCCGACGACGAGCGGGCGCATATGGCTGAGGCCATCCACCTGCATGCGGAAGTCACCGGCGCGCGGCCGACCGGCTGGTACACGGGCCGCACCTCGGTCAACACGGTCCGGCTGGCGGCGGAGGAAGGCGGCTTCGCCTACATCTCGGACACCTATGACGACGACCTGCCCTACTGGCTCGACCATGACGGCCACGGCAATCCGATCGCGCCCCAACTCATCATCCCCTACACGCTCGACGCCAACGACATGCGTTTCGCCATCTCGGCCGGCTTCACCAATGGCGACCAGTTCTTCGCCTATCTGAAGGATGCTTTCGACACGCTGTACGCGGAGGGCAAGGCCGGCCGGCCCGGCATGATGTCGATCGGCCTGCATTGCCGTCTCGTCGGCCGCCCCGGCCGCGCGGCTGCGCTGAAGCGTTTCATCGACTACGTGAAATCGCACGAGCGCGTCTGGCTGCCGCGCCGCATCGACATTGCCCGTCACTGGCGCGAGACGCATCCCTACCAAGCTCCGGTGCTTCGCCCGTCGCGCATGGACCGAAAGGCGTTCGTCGAAAAATTCGGCGGCATCTTCGAACATTCTCCATGGATCGCCGAACGCGCCTTCGAGTTCGAACTCGGCCCGGCGCATGACAGCGCCGGCGGCTTGCACAACGCGCTCTGCCGCGCCTTCCGCTCAGCCGACGAGGACGAGCGCCTTGGCGTGCTCAAGGCCCATCCCGATCTCGCCGGCAAGCTTGCACAGGCAAAGCGCCTGACGGAGGAATCGACCGCCGAGCAGGCCAGCGCCGGCCTTGACGCGCTGACCGACGCTGAGCGGCAAGAATTCACCGAACTGAACTCCGCCTATGTCGAAAAGTTCGGTTTTCCCTTCATCATCACGGTGCGCGACAATACCAAGGCCAGCATTTTGCAAGCCTTCGAGACACGCATCGCCAACGACCGCGCGATTGAATTCGCGACCGCGTGCAAGCAGGTCGAACGTATTGCTCGACTGCGCCTGAACGACCTTCTGCCTGTTTGAGGGATGAGACCATGACTGCTCGCAGCTACTACGCGCCCAAGGGCGGTCTGCCGCCGCAGACCGACCTGATTACGGACCGGGCCGTCTTCACGGAGGCCTATGTGGTCATCCCGCGCCGCGAGTTCAGCGACATCGTCGCCAGCTACCTTCCCTTCTGGGAAAAGACCCGCGCCTGGGTGATTGCGCGGCCGTTGTCCGGCTTTGCAGAGACGTTTTCGCAATATGTGATGGAGGTGCTGCCGGGTGGCAGCAGCGACCGCCCCGAGCTCGACAAAGGCGCCGAGGGTGTGATCTTCGTGGTCGAAGGCGAAGTGACGGTCACGCTCGCCGGCAAGACGAACCGGATGACACCGGGAGGTTATGCCTTCATCCCGCCCGGCAGCGACTGGAGTCTGCGCAATGCAGACAGCGTTCCCGCACGGTTCCACTGGATCCGCAAGGCCTATGAATTCGTTGAGGGCATCGAGCCGCCGCAAGCCATCTTCGCCAACGAACAGGAGATCGAGCCGCTCGCCATGCCGGACACCGGCGGCCGCTGGGCGACCACCCGCTTCGTCGACCCCGCCGACGTCAGCCATGACATGCACGTCACCATCGTGACCTTCGAGCCGGGCGGCGTCATTCCTTTTCCTGAGACGCATGTCATGGAGCACGGCCTCTATGTACTGGAGGGCAAGGCGGTCTACCGGCTGAACCAGGACTGGGTGGAGGTCGAGGCCGGCGACTTCATGTGGCTGCGCGCCTTCTGTCCACAGGCCTGCTACGCCGGCGGCCCCGGAAAATTCCGCTATCTGCTCTACAAGGACGTGAACCGCCACATGAAGCTGGGCCTGCACCGATGAGCCGCGTCGTCACCGCAAAACCGCTGACTCGCGAAGATTTCGCGCCGTTCGGCGAGGTCATCGAGACCGGCACAACCGACAACCATTTTCCGATCAACGGTGGCAAGGCCGAGCGTTTTCACGCACTGGCCACGGCGGAGGCCACCGGCCCCAATGCCCGCGTGCTGATCTCGACCGTGCGGGGCACGCCCTACACCTTTCCGCTCACGCTCGGCATGGTCGAGCGCCATCCCTTCGGCAGCCAGGCCTTCATCCCGCTCGGCGCGCGGCCTTTCCTGGTCGTCGTCTGCCACGACGAGGATGGAAAACCCGGCACGCCGCATGCCTTCCTCGCCGCGCCCGGCCAGGGGGTAAATTATCCGCGCAATTCCTGGCACGGTGTGCTCACCCCGATCGGCGAGGCGCAGGATTTTGCGATCGTCGACCGCGGCGGCGACGGCAACAACCTGGAAGAGTTCTTCTTCGACGAACCCTATGAAGTCCGCCTGCCAGGCTGACAACAACCGAGTGACGCCATGACCGACGTTTCGCTGATCGACCGGCTTCTTGACGTGATCGAGGATGACATCGTTCCGAAGACGGCAGAAGGCGTCGCCCACGGCAACAAGCTGTTCGGCGCCGCCATCCTGCGCAAGGGCGATCGCTCGCTCGTCATCGCAGAGACCAACAACGAGACCGAAAACCCGCTCTGGCACGGCGAGGTCCATTGCCTGAAGCGATTCTATGAAATGCCCAAGGCAGACCGGCCCGACACGAAGGACTGCCTGTTCATCGCCACCCACGAGCCTTGCTCGCTCTGCCTGTCGGCCATCACCTGGACAGGCTTCGACAATTTCTACTACCTGTTCAGCCACGAGGATTCGCGCGACTCCTTCGCCATCCCGCACGATCTGAAGATCCTGAAGGAGGTCTTCACCCTAGGCCCCGGCGGCTACAACGCCGAAAACGCCTACTGGAAAAGCTTTTCGATCCGCCGCCTGCTGCGCGACCTGCCCGAGGCCGACCGAAAACGCTTGGAAACCCGCATCGCCGGCATCTCGCGCCGCTATGACGCGCTTTCGCGGGAATATCAGGACGGCAAGACGGACAACGACATCCCGTTGAATTGAAGGACCGGCAGCCGCCGGTTCAGCCCGTGGCAACCTTGCCGGCCGGCGCGCCTCAGGTCAGAAACGGCTTCGCCCGCATCGCGCCCGGCACCGGCACGCCTAGCCGCGTCAGCACGGTCGGGGCAAGCTGCAACTGATCCAGCAGCACGTCAGCCGCCGGCCCTTCGCCGCCACCGAAATAATAAAGCGCCACGTCCTGCATTTCCTCGTCATGGCCGCCGTGATGGCCGCGATGCGTCTGCCCATGGTCGGCGGTGACGATCACTTCGTAGCCGGCTTCGCGCCAGCGCGGCAGGAATCCGGCGAGCGCCGAGTCGAGATAATAGAGCGCATTGTCCATCTCGACGCAGTCCTGGCCGTAGCGGTGGCCCATCGAATCCACCGTACAGGTGTGCAGGATGCCGTAGTCGATGCCCTTGACCTCGGCCAGCCGCGTCAGCGTCGCGAACAGGTCGACATCGCTCGGCGTCATCTGGTTGGTATGGTTGTAGCCGGTCATGGTGTGAAACCGGCCATACGTGATCGGCCCTTTCGGCTCGTCATACTCGATGTCGCGAACCGGATCGAAGGGATAGCGGTTGAAGAATTCCGACCAGTAGGAATGCGTCACTGCGCCGGTCTTGCCGCCCGCCCTGGTCACCTCGGAAAAAATGTCGGGCTGGCTCACCCGCATCCGGAACTCGTTGGAGGTGACGCCGTGCACCTGCGGCGGCAAGCCGGTGTGGATCGAGGCGTAGCAGCACGCCGAAGTCGACGGCAGCACGGAACGCATCCGCCATTTGCGCGCTTCGCCGGACTGCACCCAGCCCTCCAGATTGCCCATGAACGGCTTCCAGTTCCGCCAGGGCAGGCCGTCGAGGATGATCAGCAGAAGCTTTGAGGACAGGGGCATCGGTGTTTCCGAAATCAACTCCAGGGCTTCTTCAACGACAACCAATCCGCCTTCAACGCCCCTTCCAAACCGGATCGCGCTTTTCGGCAAAGGCGCGAAAACCCTCCTGTCCGTCTTCCGAGGCGTAGAGTTCGTCCACGGTGCGGAATTTGCGCTTGGTGATCCAGTTCATAGCGTCCTGGAAGGTCATCGCCTCGGCCTCACGCGCCACCTCCTTGATCGACGCGAACACCAGCGGCGGCCCGGACGCGAGCAGCCGCGCGATCTCCCACACGCGCTCCTCCAGCTTGTCCTTTGGCAAAACCTCGTTGACCAGCCCCCAGCGATGCGCCTCCTGCACATCCATCCAGCGGCCGGTGAGCAGCAGATCCATGGCGACATGATACGGGATGCGCTTCGGAAGTTTCACTGTCGCGGCATCGGCCAAAGTGCCGGCGCGGATTTCCGGCAGCGCAAAGCTCGAATGATCGGCAGCGTAGATCAGGTCGCAGGACAGCGCCAGTTCGAAGCCGCCGCCCACCGCCATGCCGTTGACGCAGGCGATCACCGGCTTGTTCATGTCGCGCAATTCCTGCAATCCGCCGAAACCGCCGACGCCGTAGTCGCCGTCTACCGCGTCGCCTGACGCCGCCGCCTTCAGGTCCCAGCCGGCCGAGAAGAACTTGTCGCCCGCCGTCTTGACGATCGCGACGCGCAATTCCGGATCGTCGCGAAAGGCGCGAAAAGTCTCGCCCAGCAGCCGTGAGGTTTTCAGGTCGATGGCGTTGGCCTTCGGCCGGTCGAGCGTGACTTCGAGGATCGCGCCCTCGCGGCGGGTGGTGACGACATCGGTCATGGGTTCGCTCCTTACCCTGCCCCTTGTGGGGAGGGTCGACCGGCGAAGCCGGTCGGGGTGGGGGTAACTTGAGATAGCTGCGTTTCCATACCCCCACCCGCGCCTTCGGCGCGCGCTTCGCGCCCCCACAAGCGGGAGGTGGGAGCTGGAACCATCAATGCATCCGCGACCCAGGCGCCCTTGCCTTCGCCGCAGACGATCAGCGGGTTGACGTCCAGTTCTTCGATCTCGCCGGCATGCGCGAGCACGAAACCGGCCAGCTTTTCGACCGCCCCGATCGCCGCTTGCAAATCGGCCCTCGGCCGCCCACGGAAACCGTCCAGCAGCGGAAACAGTTTCAGGCTGCGCAGCGCCGCCTCGATTTCGGATCGTGACGCCGGCAGCAGCAGGGTCGCCGAATCCTTCAACAGTTCGACCAGCACGCCGCCGGAGCCGAGCGTCATCACCGGCCCGAACAGCGGATCGCGGGTGAAGCCGACGATCAGTTCCGCCACGCCCCCCTGCACCATGCGCTCGACAAAAAGCCTGCTGCCCAGCGGCAGCAGCGTGCCGGCTGCATCCCGAACCGACGCCGCGTCGCGCAAGTTGAGTTTCACCGCGCCGGCTTCCGACTTGTGCGCCACGCCCATCGCCTTCAGCGCGACGGGAAAACCCAGCGCCTCGGCGGCGGCGACAGCCTCCTCGATGCTTGCCGCACGGCGTCCGGCCGGAACCGAAACGCCTGCCTCGGCGAGCAGCGATTTCGCGGCGGCTTCGTCTACAGAGGCGTTACCCTCCCCCTTGTGGGGAGGGTCGGCGCGGAGCGCCGGGGTGGGGGTATCGTGAAACGCCGGCGTACCAGCCCCCCCACCCGCGCCTTCGGCGCGACCTCCCCACAAGGGGGAGGTGAAGGGTTGCCGACGCCACGCCTCGCCGATCGTCGCCGCCGCTTCCGCCGCATCCAGCGCCTCGGCGATCCCGTAGAGCGGCACCATGCCCCGCGCCATCAGTTTCGGCGCATAGTCTTCCGGCAGGTTTTCCGGCAGCGAGGCCAGCACCGCGCCCTTGGCGCCATGCGTCTTCAGCCCGCTTTCGAAGGCCGCCAGCGTCGTCCACCAGTCGACGTCCGAACAGCGGTCGCGGCGCGGAAAGTCCAGCACCAGGATGTTGAGATCGAAACCGCCGGACACCATGGCGCCGAAGGTGGCGGTCATGGCCGGCCCGTTGTTCCAGATGAAGGTGTGGTAGTCGAGCGGATTGGCTACCGCCACCAGCGGCCCCAGCGTCGCCTTCACCCGCGCCCGGTGCTCCTCGGTGAGCGGCGGAAAAAACACTTTTCGCCCCTCGGCGCTGTCGGCCATGACTGACGCCTCGCCGCCGGAACAACTCATTGACGACAGCCGGTAGCCGGTGAGCGGCCCATGCGCGTGCAACAGCTTCAGCGCCTCCAGGAAGGAGGGGATCGAGTTCACCCGCGCGATGCTCAGCCGCTTCAGGAACGCATCGGACGCCGCGTCCGAGCCCGCCAGCGAGGCGGTATGCGACACGGTGCCGGCCCGCGCCTGTTCGGAACGGCCGATCTTCATGGCGACGATCGGCTTTTTCAGTTCCCGCGCCCGCGCCGCCAGTTTTTCGAAACTATCGACCTTGTCGAAGGCCTCGATGTGCAGGCCGAGAACCGACACGCGCGAATCCTCGATCAGGCCCAGCGCCATCTCCGACAGCCCGGTCTGCGCCTGGTTGCCGGCGGTCATGATGTAGGCGACCGGCAGGCCGCGCGCCTGCATGGTCATGTTGATGGCGATGTTGGAGGACTGGGTGATGATGGCGACACCCGTCGCGCCGTCGGCCAGCCTGATGCCGCCATGCTGGTCGGGCCACAGCAGCGCGCCGTCGGCATAATTGATCAGGCCGTAACAGTTCGGCCCGATGATCGGCAAGTCGCCGGCCGCCTCCAGCAGGGCGTCCTGCAACCCGTCGCCCTCGGGATCGTAGTGGCCGGTCTCGCGAAAGCCCGATGCGAAACACACCGCGCCGCCCGCGCCCTTGTCGCGCAGCGCCTTCACCATCTCGACGGTGAGATGGCGGTTGACGCCGATGAAAGCCGCGTCCGGCGCGCCGGGCAGCTCGGCCACGGTCTTGTAGGCTTTTACCCCCTCGACCTCCGCCTTGGTTGGGTGCACCGGCCAGATATCGCCGGCGAAACCCATCTTCAGGCATTGCTTCACGACATTGGTGCCGAACGCCCCGCCGCCGATGATGGCGACGGATTTCGGCCGCAGCATGCGTTCGAGGCGGTTGACCATCAGCCACCCACCGCCCTGAGTAGTGCCCGGCTGATGATGTGCCGCTGGATTTCGCTCGTGCCTTCCCAAATCCGCTCCACCCGCGCGTCGCGCCAGATGCGTTCCAGCGGCAGGTCGTCCATCAGCCCCATGCCGCCATGGATCTGGATCGCCTCGTCTGCGACGAAGGCGAGCACTTCGGTGGCCTTCAGCTTGGCCATCGCCATGTCCTGGTCGGTGACGGTTCCCTGGTCATATTTCCAGCCGGCCTCGAACACCATCAGGTCGGCCGCCTTCAACTCGGTCGCCATGTCGGCCAGCTTGAACGACACGCCCTGGAATTTGCCGATCTGCTGGCCGAACTGTTCGCGCTGCGCGGCATATTCGATGGCGTGCTGCAAGGCGCGCTCGGCGCGGCCGAGGCAGGTGGCGCCGACCTGCAGGCGCGTCGCGCCGAGCCAGCTATTCGCCACCTCGAAACCCTTATGAACCTCACCGAGAATCTGCTCCTTCGGCAGCCGGCAGTCGTCGAATTCAAGCACCGAATTGGTGTAGCCGCGATGCGAGACGTTGCGATAACCGTCGCGGACGGTGAAGCCCTTCGTGCCCTTGTCGACAAAGAACGCCGTGATTTTTTTCCGCTTGCCTCGCGGAGAGTCCTCCTCGCCGGACGCCATGAAAACGATCGCGAAATCCGCGATATCAGCATGGGAGATAAAGTGCTTGGTGCCGTTGAGCACCCAGTCGTCGCCGTCCTGCACGGCCGAAGCCTTCATGCCGCGCAGGTCGGAGCCGGCGCCCGGCTCGGTCATGGCGAGGCAGTCCCACTTCTCGCCGCGAATGCAGGGGAACAGATATTTTTCGCGCTGCTCCGGCGTACCAGCGAGCAGAATGTTGGAGGGCCGCGCCACGCAGGTCCAATGCAGCGCATAATTGGCGCGGCCAAGTTCCTTTTCGTAGAGCAGCCAGGTCACCGTATCGAGCCCCGCCCCGCCGACATCCTCCGGCATGTTGGCGGCATAGAGCCCGGCTTCGATCGCCTTTTTCTGCAGCTCCTTGATGAGTTCCATGCGGAGATGGCCGCTGCGCTCCACCTCGCGCTCGTGCGGATAAAGCTCGTTCTCGACGAAGGCGCGCGTCGTCTCGACGATGAGTTTCTGTTCCTCGGAAAGACCGAAATCCATCGTCTCAGCCCTTCTTCTTTGCCTTCGCCGGCGCGGCCTTCTTCGGCTTTTCGGCCTTCGCCCTGGCGGCGGCCTGCGAGACCTTGGCCTTCGCCGTCTTGCCGAGCTGCTTGACGTAGCTGTTGTGCAACTCGCCAGCGCCCCAGCCCTTGCCCTTCTCGGCCAGAGCGAGCGCCTCCATGATGCCGACAAGATTCTCGTCCCGGATGCGCTCCAGCTCGCGGATCGACCATTGGCCGGACTGGTCGTCGGACTGCGTGGCGATCAGGTCGACCAGTTCGTCGTTGAACTCCGGCACGTCCATCAGTTTTGTCCATGGCCATGCGAGCGCCGGGCCGAACTGGGCCATGAAATGGCGCATGCCCGCCTCGCCGCCGGCAATGCGGTAGGTCTGGAACATGCCCATCTGCGCCCAGCGCAGGCCAAAGCCGTAGCGCATGATGTCGTCGAGTTCCTCGACCGTGCAGATGCCATCCTTGACCAGCCACAGCGCCTCGCGCCAGGCGGCCTCCAGCAGCCGGTTGCCGACGAAGGCGTCGATCTCCTTGTTGATGACGACGCACTTCATGCCGATCGACGTATAGACCTCGCGCGCCCGCTCGACGAATTCCTTGCTCGTCTTCTCGCCGGGCACGATCTCGTTGATCGGCAGCAGGTAGACCGGGTTGAACGGGTGGGCGACCAGGAAGCGCTCGGGATGCTTCATGTCCTTCGCCATGTCGGTCGCCTTGAAGCCCGAGGTGGACGAGCCGATCAGCGCGTCAACCGGTGCCGCGGCTTCGATCTCGGCCAGCGTCTTCAGCTTGAGTTCGAGCCGTTCCGGCACGCTCTCCTGGATGAAGTCGGCATTCTTCACCGCCTCGGCGATGGACGGCGCGAAGGTCACCCGGCCTTCCTTGGGCAGGCCTTTCGTCGCCATGCGCTTGTAGGCGCGGCGGGCATTATTCATCACCTCGTCGACCTTGCGCTTGGCCTCGGGGTGGGGATCGAACACCGCGACGTCGATGCCGTTCAACGCGAGCCGCGCGATCCACCCGCCGCCGATGACGCCGCCGCCAATGGCCGCTGCCTTCCTGATCGTGCTCATGCATTTGCTCTTTGTCTTGCCGTTTCGGGATCGGTCAGCGCCACACGCACGCCTGCGCGGATGACCGACGGGTCGTAGGCTTTTCGCGCGAAAACCTCCGCCACAATGGGCCGGAAGAAGTCGATATCGAACGTTTCGTAATCCGGATCGAAGCTCGACTGATCCCAGCGTTCGCAGAACTGATCGCAATCGTCGAAGTAAGCGTGCCCGGCAAATTTCTCGCGCGCGTTTCGGTTTCCGCCGAGATGGTGGGCATAATATAGCCGCTGGAAGTCGCCATGCTTCTCGACCACCCAGGTGCATTGCTCCCGCACAAAGGGTTTCAGGATTGTCGCGGCGTATTCGTCGTGGTTGTACGGCGCATCGATGTCGCCGATGTCGTGCAGCAGCGCGCAGGCGATCCAGTCGGCGTCCGCTCCGTCGCGCCATGCTCGCGTCGCCGCCTGCAGCGAATGGCCGAGCCGCGTGACCTTGTAGCCCGAAAGACCCTCGTCGAGTTTCACAAGTGCGTCGAGCAGCCGCTCGCCGGTCTTTGCGGCGTAGTCGATCTCATGAGCGGTGAGGAACTCATATTCCTCCCGCGTCCCATCCTTCATCGCCGTGAAATCGACCGTCTTCACCGCCGGCTCCCGATTGCCGCCGCTATGCCTGCAGCGGCGCGCGCTTGGTCAAATTGAGCTTCGTCCGAACCTCGTCCGGGCCGAGCACCCGTGCGCCCATGTTCGAGACGATCGACACGGCCCGCTCGACCAGTTGCGCATTGGTCGCCAGCACGCCCTTGTCGAGCCACAGATTGTCCTCCAGCCCGACCCGCACATTGCCGCCGGCCAGCACCGCCGCCGCCGCATACGCCATCTGGTTGCGGCCGATGGAGAAAGCCGACCATGTCCAGTCGGCCGGCACATTGTTGACCATCGCCATGAAGGTGTTGAGGTCGTCTGGCGCGCCCCACGGCACGCCCATGCAGAGCTGCACCAGCGCGTCCGGCTTCAGTATCCCCTCGGTCACCAGTTGCTTGGCGAACCAGAGATGCCCGGTATCAAAAGCCTCAATCTCCGGCTTGACGCCCATCTCGGTCATCATGCCGCCCATGGCGCGCAGCATGCCGGGCGTGTTGGTCATCACATAATCAGCTTCGTTGAAATTCATCGTGCCACAGTCGAGCGTGCAGATTTCCGGCAGACACTGGCGCACATGCTCGACGCGGTTCGACGCGCCGCCCATGTCGGTGCCCCGCTCCTTCAGCGGCAGCGGGCTTTCGACGGAGCCGAACACCATGTCGCCGCCCATGCCAGCCGTCAGGTTCAGCACCACGTCGACATTGGCGTCGCGGATGCGTTCGGTCACCTCGCGATAGAGATGCACGTCGCGGCGCGGCTTTCCCGTCTCGGGATCGCGCACGTGGCAATGCACGATCGCTGCCCCGGCCTTCGCCGCGTCGATGGCCGACTCGGCGATCTGCTTCGGCGAGCGCGGCACATGCGGGCTGCGATCCTGTGTCCCGCCAGACCCCGTAACGGCGCAGGTGATAAAAACCTCACGGTTCATTTCGAGCGGCATGACATCTCCTCCTGTTGCCGCGACCATGCCCCACTTGCTCGTCCCTGCTTTTGCGTTTTACGAAAGACAAATGGCAAAAAGCGAAAAGCCCTCCGTATTCCGGTCTGAACGCACGCCGCTCTCGGTCACCTTCCTTGTCCTGTCCGGCTCCTCCATTATGTGCGTCGCCTCGGCGATCGATCCGCTGCGCGCCGCCAACCGCGTCACCCGCGAGACCCTGTTCGACTGGAAGATCGTATCCGTCGACGGCGCGCCGCCGGTCACCACATCCGGCCTGCCCGTCGCCGTTTCAGGGCCCTTCGACCCCACCGAGCACACCGACATGCTGGCGATCGTCGGCGGTTTTGGCACCCGCGATCATGGCACACCGGCGCTGCTGTCCGGCATCCGCCGCGTCGCCCGTTCCGCCCGCTCCTACGGTGGCATCGAGGCAGGGTCCTGGCTAGTCGCCCGCACCGGCCTGCTGGAAGGCCACGCCGCCACCACGCACTGGGAAGACATGGAGGATTTTTCCGCTGCCTTCCCCGGCATCGACGTGCGGCCGGACCGCTACGTCATCGACGGTCTCGCCTTCACCGCCGGCGGCGCCTCCCCCACCTTCGACCTGATGCTCCACCTCGTCCGCTCGCGCCTCGGCATGGCCGTGGCGCTCGATGTTGCAAGCGTCTTCATCTACGACCAAGCACGCGCCGCCACCGACGCTCAGCCGCTTGTCTCGCTCGGCCGGCTCGACGGCTACGATCCACGCCTTGCCCAAGCGATCCGGCTGATGGAATCCCATATCGACCAGCCGCTCACCACAGCCGCCATCGCCCGGCGAGCCGGCGTGACGGCCCGCGCGCTGGAAGGCATTTTTCGTCGCTCGATTGGCGAGACACCGGGCGCCTACTACCTTCGCCTGCGCCTGCATGCCGCGCGCCGGCTGGTGATCGACACCCGCATCGCCATGGCCGATATCGCCGCACGCTGCGGCTTCTCCAGTTCGGCCGCCTTCTCCCGTGCATTCTCGCGGGCGTTCGGCAATTCGCCCACGATCATGCGCCGCCAATAGTTTAGACGGACGGACCTTAGGCTCGCATTGAATGTCTTATGATGATGGTATATATCGTGGTCTATACCACTTGGAGGCGCCCATGCCCCACGTCGCCAAATTATTCAAGAATGGCCGCAGCCAGGCCGTCCGCCTTCCCGCGGAATTCCGGTTTGAGGGCACCGAGGTCGAGATACGGCGCGACCCTGAGACGGGGGATGTGATCCTTTCCGAGCGGCGGGCGGAAAAGTCTTGGGATGAGTTCTTCCGGTTGCGCGATCAACTCGATCTGCCGGCTGATTTCATGAAGGACAGAGACCCGGGCCTTCCCCAGCGCGACGATATTTTTGATGACCTCTAAACTGCTGCTGGATACGAATACTCTTGGCGTCCTGGTCAGAGCAAGGTCGCATCAGGCTGACGCCCGTCTGAGAAGCCACGATCCCGAAAGCATCTTCATTTCGGCAGTGACGGAAGGCGAGATTCTGTTTGGCATCGCGAAATCATCGGAGGCGACAAGGATCGCTGCGGGGATGCGAGCGGTGCTGGCAAAGTTCGCCATCCTACCCTGGACAAGCCAAACCGCCACCGCCTATGGGACACTGCGGGCCGAACTCAACCGCCGGGGAATTAGCCTTGGCGCTCTGGATATGATGATTGCGGCACAAGCCTACGAAATCGGCGCCATCCTCGTCACCAGCGACATGGCGTTCCGAAACATACCGCAACTAAGAGTGGAAGATTGGCTGCAAGCCTAGTCGTCCAGGCCGCCTCCGAGGGCAGGTCCTAGGTGTCATTTCCAAGGACGTTGTCCTTGATCAATCTAGCTATGGGTGGTTTTCCGCCGAGGGCGGCGTGAGGTCTGCGGTTGTTGTAATCGCCGAGCCATGCAGGCATTGCGGCGGTTCGCTGTGCGGA
>NZ_JBIRCY010000047.1:0-56782 GCF_044326205.1 Mesorhizobium sp. IMUNJ 23232 | reverse complement strand
TGGTCTCGGCCGCCTGCGCCTGCTGCTGGCAGACCCGCTTTTTCTGAAGACCCCGAAGGGTGTCGTCCCGACCCAGCGCGCGGAAGAACTTGGAGATGCGGTTGCGGATATCCTGTCACGTGTCAGACGTGTCGTCGCCACCGCGCAGCCGTTCGATCCCGCGACCTCGACACGGCGCTTCACCATCGGATCGCCAGACGGTGTCTCGGCCGTCTTCCTGCCGCCGCTGATGGAAAGATTGTCGCGCACAGCAGCAGGCATCGCCATCGGCATTCGGCAGTTGCTGCCCCGGCAAGACGAGACATCGCCAATTCTTGCCTGGAAGGATGCGTTGGCCGATCTTGAGACGCGCGTGATGGACGTGGCGATCGTTCCCAATGATGAATTTCCGGCCCGCTTCGCTCGCCGCCCGCTCTACCAGGAAGATTTCGTCGTGGCTGCTCGCGCCGGGCACCCCTTCGCGACTGATCCCAGCCTGTCCAACTACTGCGCCATGCAGCACCTGGTGGTTTCGCAAACCGGCGATCCACACGGCTTCGTCGACAATATCCTGTCGGAACAAGGGCTATCCCGCCAAGTGGCTTTGACGGTTCCGAACTTCATGTTCGCTCTTGCCGTGCTGTCTGGAAGCGATCTGATTTCGGCTCTGCCGCGACGCTTCGTTGAAATGCACGCGGCGAGGTTTGGCGTTGTTGGTGTCGATGCACCAATCCCGTTTGGCCGCTTCACCCTGAATATCGTCACACCGCAAGTCGCAATGCGGGATCCGGGAATCGAATGGTTAGTCGGCTTGCTGAGAGAGATTGGCGCAGCCTGGCCGAATTAGTCGCCCGAAAGATCGGAATTCCTCCATGGTCGATTGTTGAGGCGTTGGCTGAACGTGGTCGAAAAACCAGAAAGGCGGCCCGATTAGATCTGGCGAGATCATCTACGGCGCGACGGAACTGAACGCTGCCAGTGGACTGCTTGGGAGTTGCGAGCGAGGCAAATGCCCAAGTCGACCAAGGATGCCTTCTTGCAGGGCGTGTTCGAGTTTGACTCCCATCGCTCGTGGCGAGTTTTGCGGCCGCCGGTGGTTCCCTCTTCCGGTTCAGTGAAAGCCCTCTTCAATACCTCGGCTTCAAATACGCATCCGCTGGCCGACTACCGAACTCCCAAGGCTTCTGCTCGTGCGAGCGCAGTTTGGTGACACGGCTGCGCGAGACCGGCGATAGGCCGAGTTCGGCGGCGTATTTGTGCATGATCTCCAGTTGCTTGGTGGCGATCGCCAGCCAAGGCGACTGCTGGATGTAGCCGGAGGGCAGCTTGATCAGCAGCGGCGTCTCCGCCAGTTTCCGCTCGGCTTCGACCCACCGGCCATACGCCTGGCAGTAGGCCGCAAGCACCGCGCGATCGTTGTCGCCGATGATGCCGCGCAGATGCAGGCTCGCGGCAAGCCTCTTCCATTCCGTCTTGGCTGTTGGGCTGAGATGTGCAGGACAGGTTGGCGGCTTTGGTTTGCGCCTGGATTTCGAGCCGGGATCGTCATCGCCGTCGATGAGGTAGAGCTGCGGTTTTGGCTTGCGTCCACGCATCATGGCCTCCGGACAAGACGCTGCCTCAGGCGCTCGCTGCACTGCAGATCGTGCTGCTTGTCGGCATCAGCGAGATGCTGGAAGAAGCGTCGCAGCACATAGAAGCGAGCCAGCGAAGCCGCGGTGAAGATGGCCGCGATCAAGCTGTCGGTGGCCATTGTCGTTTCGATGCCGAACAGCGGATAAGCAAGCCGCTGCACTATGATGGCAACGATGTAGCCGGCGATAACGTTGGCGAGCGCCTCCATCAGTGAGCCGGTTCGCGACTGAGCTGGTGCGACAGGAGCAGCAGTCATGAGTTCGGCTCCTGACCAAGCCTGCTGCCAAGGCACTCCGCCTGCACCTCCTCAAAGCTCTGACCGGTTGCCTCCAATATCGCGGCCTCGCCGGTAAAATCCTGCCAACGGGTGACGGTCACATCGACATAGGCCGGGTTGAGTTCGATGGCATGGCAGACACGGCCTGTCATCTCGGCAGCGATGATGGTGGTGCCGGAGCCGCAGAAGGGTTCGTAGACTGCCTGGCCGGGCGAGGAATTGTTCTCGATCGGCCGCTTCATGCATTCGACCGGCTTCTGCGTGCCATGACCGGTTTCGGATTTTCTGTGCGGGATCTGCCAGACCGTCGTCTGTTTGCGGTCGCCCGACCAGTGTCCTTTCTTGCCTTTCCTGACCGCGTACCAGGCCGGTTCATGTTGCCAGTGGTAGTCGCCGCGGCCGATCACCAGCCGGGTTTTATCCCAGACGATCTGCGAGCGGATGGAAAAGCCACAAACCTCCAGGCTCTCGGCCACAGTGGCTGCATGCAGGGCACCGTGCCAGACGTAGATGACATCTCCGGGAAACAGCGCCCAGGCTTCGCGCCAGTCAGCCCGGTCGTCGTTCAGTACCGTGCCGCGGGCAAGATCGACATTTGCGTGGTGAGGCAGTTGGCTGCGCCATGCCGGATCGTAGGAAACGCCATAGGGCGGATCGGACACAAGCAGATGCGGCTTTACCCCAGCAAGCACCCGCTCGACATCCCCTGCCCTGGTGCTGTCGCCGCAGATCAGCCGGTGCTTTCCAAGCAACCATAGGTCACCCGACTGGCTGACAGGTTGCCTGGGTGTTTCGGGAACGTCATCGGGGTCGGTGAGGCCTGCCGTACCAACAAGCCCAGGCGCAGGAGCAGGCGGCTCTCGCCGATGCACGGGCCAGTGACTTCGAAATGATGCAGGAAACCCGCAAGCAAGGGCTGCTGTCGGCAAACGCGCGGGCACAGGTTGGTGCATCCGGCCTCGCGCTGGCTGGTTCTCCGACCGAAGTGCTGACGACGAACGCCGGTCAGGCGGCTTTGGACATCCAGGCCATTCAATACGGCTCTCAGCTTCGACGGAACAACATGCGCGACCAGGCCGCGATTTCCAGGTTCTCCGGCAGACAGGCGAAGATTGCCGGCTACATCGATGGCGCCAGCGCGCTCACAAGCGGCATGTCGAAAATGTACGATCCCAGCCGCACCGAATACGACCCCAGCCGCGCGGTCATCTTCGGCCTCAGTCCATTCGCATAAGGAGACCTTCATGACGCAAACTCAGGCTGCGGCCGCAACGGATACATACACCCTCCAGTTCTGTGGCGGCTGCCTCGGCGAGGCGGTGCCCAACGGTACGATGCTGGAGATCGACCTGACCCGGGCGCCCCAGCCGCTCGATGTCGTGGCCGTGGGGCTGAAAGCCGACCAGAACGGCCCCTATGCCTGCTTCGTCAACAGCATGGACGAGAACGGCTTTATCGGCGTCTGCAAGATCCTGCTCGGCGTGCGGCAATCGGCTTCCGGCGATCCCATCTACCTGCTGGCGCAACTGTCGCCGCCGGCGGTGACGCCGATGCCGGCCGGCGCCATCGTGGCAATCCACCCGGTGATGCGGGAGAGCATCCCGGCGATCGCCAGCGGGACACTCAACCCTGCCGACCTGGCTGCACTGGAAATGCTGCTGCCCTTCGCCGCCGTCGACATGACCCTCCAACCGGGGCGCGCCGCCGCATGACCGTTCACCCGCACATGCAATTCCAGCCGCCGCGTGTTCTCGGCGGCATGACGGTCTCTGCCATCCCGGACATGGGCAAGGTGGTGTTCACCCACGGCCTGACCAGCACGTTTCGCGATGGCTTCCTGCCACTGATCCGCAATGCCGGGCGCGTCAAGCTGGCGGCTGCGGAGGTCAAGGCGGCGGGCACGGCGCTGGACATGGTGCTGGATAGCCGGGTGATGGCCCTCGGCGACATCACCAACGAGTTCGGCCAGCACTCGGCATTCGAGCGCGGCATTAAGTCGATGACACAGCGGTTCGGCGTGGTGTCGTTGATGGCGCCCTGGAATGCGACGCTGAAGCAGTTCGCCGGCCTCATCACCATGACCAACCTGTTGCGCGACGCGAGGAAGGTTGCGCACGGCCAGGCCGATGCGAAAACCATTCGCCGGCTCGCCGCTGCCAACATCGACGAGGAAATGGCGATCCGCATCTCGAATTCCTTTGCCAAGCACGGCGACGAGCAGGATGGCGTCCTGCTGGCAAGGGCGGGCCTCTGGGAGGACATCGGGGCGCAGGAGACCCTCCGGGGTTCCGTGGTGCGCGATGTCGACAGGATCATTGTCACGCCCGGCCAGGACAGGCCGCTATGGATGTCGACGGAACTGGGGAAGATGGTCTCGCAGTTCAAGACGTTTGCCGTTGCCTCGATGCAGCGCACTGCGCTGGCAGGGCTACAGCAGCGCGACGCGGCCACGCTGAACGGCACCATCCTGATGATGGGGCTTGGCGCTCTCACCTACGCCCTGAAGGAGTGGAACGCCGGCCGGGAGCCTTCGGAGAAGCCGTCCGTTTGGGCGGTGGAGGCGTTCGATCGCTCCGGCCTCGCCGGCTGGCTGATGGAAGCCAACAACATGACGGAGAAGCTGACGCGTGGCACTGTAGGACTGTCCTTCTTCACCGGCGAGCCTGTCTCCCGCTATGCCAGCCGCAACGTCACCGGCGCATTCCTCGGCCCGACGCCGGAAGCCGTGGCTGATATCTTCCAGGTGAGCGGCGCCGCGTTCGCTGGGGACTTCAAGAAAACCGACCTCACTGCCGCCCGCAAGTTCCTGCCGGGGCAGAATCTGTTCTATTTACGTTCTCTTTTCAACCGGGTAGAACAGGGGACTGGTGAGGCTCTCGATATCCCGGAGTAAGGGATGAGCATCCTTCTGTCGTTCGCAGGCATCGGCTTCGTCCTGGCAACCTGGCTCGCGGCCGATAGAGGCCGCGTTCCGCTGCTGTTCGGAGCGCTGGCAGTCGCCTCATTCATAGGCATGGCCGTCACGACGCCAAAGGCCACCTTCGTTGATGAGGATTGCCAGCGCTACGGCTTCTTTGCCGAGGAGTGCTGAGCCAATTTTCGTTAGGCTCGGAACCTTCAGGATGCTTGTCTGTTGCGCTACCGGTCGCGAGCCCCTCCGCAACAGGTAATATCGCGACCCGTGGCTCACCCCACGAATGAGCCCGTCGCGTTAGCCTTAGACGCGGCGGGCTTCTCTTTTTCGCAACGACCGCTTACGCGGAGGTTGATCCAAAGTACGCCTTCTGACGTATGGAGCCTCTGATAAACCTTTGGGTGGGCCGCTCGGAGGAAGGTCATGGCGCCGGATCAGAGGTCAAAAACCGAAAAACTTCGCTACCTACATGGTTTGCTACGCGAGATGAGAGAAATCTCGGATGCAGAGCGCTTCGGGTTTTGTCGCACCTTCTGGAAATGGCATATATCGAGTCGGGAGACATGCTTCGGAAAGCGAGACCTTGATGCCACCTTGGCGATCAGTGGCCTAACGGTTCCTTTACTATCCTGATTGAATATTTGAGGGCGGTTTTGTAATTCGTTCCGCCTCAGGCAACGCAGCCCGCTGGCCAACTCAAGCCCCCCGCACCCCTGGCCAGCGGGCTTCTTGCATTTGCAAAACAGCGAAGAGGCCGAGGAGGTCGCCCAGGCGCTGATCGTCGCGTATAAGAACGGCGTCAGAGATCGGACCGAACTCATCCGGATCGCGGCCCCCATGAAGTGGGATAAGGGCTAGCGCTTCAGCCAGCCCGCCTTGAATTTTAGATCGGCGGCAAAGATGTAGGTTCCCTCGTCGTCGCGCACCTTAACCCAGAAGTCGCGCTCTATTCCGTCGATCAGTTCCTCGTGGGCCATTTCCCGGAGTGCAGCGACGGCCTGCTCTCCAGCATTATTCTCGTGGTCGCGTTCGATACCTACGTTGTCGCGAGAAAGCGCCTGCCCATCGAACACATCGAAATAGTAGCGTGGCATGCGCAGTCTCTACGAAATGCCTGAGGAAAATGCGGAGAGATGGGAGGTTCCATCAATAAACTCCCAGCATCTTGGCAACTTCACGATAGGGAATTCGAAGCATCGTGGCGATCGTTGCGGCACTGATGCCACGCCCGGCAAGCTTTTTGATCTCCGCTTCTTTCGATGCTTCGGAGGGACTGAACACTTCTGGCTCTGCATCGAGGACGGTTGAGAAGTCATCCGTTTGGCGACGGGTTATACCCCGGCGCTTAGCTAAGATCGTCGGATAGGATGTCGCGACGCCAAACCGCTTCGCAATTTTAGTAACGGGCTCGCCAGCGACGTATCTCCGAAGAATGTTTTGGCGGTCATCCTCGGTTATTGCCCTGCCAGGAGGCCGTCCTGCACCATCTCTCTTTCCGCCTAGTGCCATTGTTCCCGTCTTGTTCTCCGAGCGAGCATATATCGGGTGGCACCAAGCGAAGGCAAGGGCCGTGCTGGAAGATGCAGTTTAACCGCTGGTGGGGGTGTTTTTGGGTGCCGGCGCGGTTACCCCGCCCGGATTGTCAGCCGTTGAGCCGTCTATCGTCTCGCCCCATATACCCACCGCTGCCCATACGACGAATGCGAGCAACAGGCTTGCGACCAGCACGGCCAGCACTTTAACGCCCCTTCGGCCTTGGCGCGCCTTGTCCGTGGGGATTGTCTTTTCCATTAATGTGATCCGATGCCGAGCGAGGGAAGTAGCTCGTCAATGTCCCGATCGGCACATGGTTCCGATTTGCCTCACGCTTCAGCACCGGTCAGGGGCTTTGAACCGTTTCGGGCAACCGTTCGTTGTGGCGATCTGCGGAGGAATTCATGACCAAGCGAGGACGAAGATTTCTGAATGACTGGCTATCCGTGCATATCCCAATCGGTGCCGAACCGGATAGCGTTCTTGCCAGCGAACTCGCTGATCGCTTGCTTTTGGACGCTGAGACCGCAGGCATGACGGAAGACGACATCGACGAAGAAGTTGACAGCGTTTTCGAGGCAGCCCTACGCTCGATCAAGAAGCACAAGCGCAAAAAAAGGCAAGCTGACGAGAGTCGTGGTTGAGGGAAGAATGCTCCGCTGCATGGCGTGCAATACTGCTTTTGCTGGCCATCCCTGGGCGCGGCATTGCTCTGAAGCTTGCCAGGCAATCACGCGTAAGAAGGCCGCGAAGCGCCGGAACCAGCGTCGGGCAGCGCGTCAGAGGGCCGAGCGGTCGGAGATAAGCTGCGCCGTGTGCGGCAATGTGGTAGCCGCGCAAAGGATGACCCGGCGCTATTGCTCATCTTTGTGTCGGCAGAAGGCCTTTCAGGCTCGGCGGAAGACCCCAGCCGCGTACAACGCAATCCTTGGGACGCGCTCTAACGCCTCTTACTTGTCTCGAAGGCTTTGACTTCATCAAAAAAGGTATCAGCAATGAGCCGAAGTTCGGCCGCTTCTCGTTGAAGGGCAATACGCTCGTCCTCTGATATCTCTTCTCGACCCCGCTTGATGCCAGCACGGAGCTTTTCCATCCGGCGCTCCCATGCTTCCATCTGCGCCTTTGTGGTTACGTGCCGTTCGGTCATACCAAACATTACAGCAAGCTCGGCGCAGACGCGACGCAAAACCGCGACGAGGAAATGCTTACTTCCGCAGCCTTAGCGCCGGCAACACTCGAAATTGTGACGCATTATTGGCGCGAGCTATTTCTATGTGATGGAGTTTCCAATTTATCAATAGCTCGGTCGATCGCCAGAAGCTGACCTTGCAACCGAACAATTGCTTCCGGATCGTCGTCGATCATTTGGTATTTGCGCTCGACCACGCGAGCGCGCACCCGTTCCAAGGCTTGGAGCGAAGCAACAATCTCGCTCGCTATGTCGTTGGATAAACCTGGCCGAACCATGCGCGATGTTGAAGGGTGGGCGATCTTTGTGCAAGCGCGAATTCGGGACGATGTCAGAGCTTCCGCAGCCTGACCCCAGCGCCGCCACCGTTCTCCGGGATGAATTCAACGCCGGCCGCCTCCAGGGCGGTGCGGATGGCGGCAACAGTGCTTTCCTTCAATGGCTCCCCCCGTTCGAGCCGCGCAATCGTATCTGGTGAAACGGAGGCGAGAGCAGCCAGTTCACGAACGCCCAGCCCCAGTGCCACTCGTGCCATTTTGCACTGGACAGATTGCATTTCATAACCCTGTTACGAATTCGTTTGACGCGCAGCCTTATTCGCGATTATCGTATCACTGTTACGAAACCCGAACAAGGAATGCTGCAATGCCGAACACCCATGTTCCGGCTGCGGGCGGAGCTTTGCCCACAGCCCAACATACAACCTTCCTCGCCGTGACGCCGACCATGCGGTTGAGGATCGCAACCACCATCGAAAACCTAATCGCGTTGCTCGACGAGATTGACAGCGACGCTGACCTGGAGGACGGCGGCGATCTGGAGTTCGACCCCGCCGAACTGGGCATCGGCGACCATGCCGCCCTGCATGAAATCATGGTCGGCGGAGGTGTGTCATGCTGACCCGCCGCGCAATGCTCACAAGCACGCCCGCGCTCGCGCTGGCCGTCGCGACGCCTGCGGTCGCCGCTTCCGTCATGCCGATCTCGACGGGCGACGACACAAAGTTATTCGCCTTGCTCACCGACTATCAGGCCGCAAAGGCGGACCTCGCCAAGGCGAAAGCCGATCTAGACTGGATCGCCGACGAATGGCGGCACGTTTGGCCTCTGGCGCCGCAAGAGCTTTTCTGGACCGCCAACGCCCACAACAGCTATGCCACGAACCCTAACCCGGAACGTGATCTGGCCGGCAACTGCGTCATGCGCGGGAAGGAAGGGCTCGACAAGCGGTACTGGAAAAAGAGATTCCTCGCACAGGGCGGAACCACCTGCTTCCATCTCTATCCAAGTTCGCATTTCGCGGGCCGTCTGGCGTCATGGCGCAAGGTAAAGCCGTACGGAAGGACGGCGAAAACTCTCGCCAAGAACGTCGCCCTGCGCATTGACCAAATCGCCCAGAATGAACGCGGGCTTGCGCGGGCGCTTGAGTATGAAGCCGAGACGGCACGGCTTCGCAAAGTGTCTGGCGCGGACGAAGCGCAGGCTCGCGTCGCCGTTGCCAACGATGCCATCTTCGACTTGTCGGAAGCGATAATGCGCCGCCCGGCGATGACGATGGACGGCATTCAGGCCAAGGTCGATTTCTTCCTGACCTTGCCGCGCGTCGTGCGGCTGTTCTCCGGTCCCGAGTGGCGGGGCGCGGAAAGCGGCAACATGCTGGCATTCGGCTGGCACCTCTCGCACGAC
Source organism: Mesorhizobium sp. IMUNJ 23232 (assembly GCF_044326205.1). Classification (NCBI taxonomy): domain Bacteria; kingdom Pseudomonadati; phylum Pseudomonadota; class Alphaproteobacteria; order Hyphomicrobiales; family Phyllobacteriaceae; genus Mesorhizobium; species Mesorhizobium sp. IMUNJ 23232. The sequence goes on along the minus strand of NZ_JBIRCY010000047.1, from coordinate 47,570 downwards.
CTCAAGCGCCTTCGCGGAAAGGCGGTGCAATCATGACCTCCGCCACGACACCGATCCCCGCGTAGTGCATCGACATGCTTCACCAAATCCGCGACGAACTGCAAGTCGTCTGGCTGGCGTGCCAGTGCGATGCGGCGATACCGCAAGGCGCTAACCAGACTGCCATTGTCGAAACCATCAACGGCATCGGTAACCGCCTCCAGGACGTGCTTGTCTTGGCGGGCGAAGCCGAAAAGCCTTTCGGAAAGGAGCGGGCGCCATGAGCGGCCTCCCCCGATCGGACAAAGACCCTGTTGCGCAGGTGGGTCACCTGTCGTCGATCATGACGGTATGCGCCTTGGCGCTGGAAGGCGCCGAAAGCTGGAATGATCCAATTCGCAAACGGGTGACACAGGACATCGTGGGCTTGCTGCAATTCGGGGCGGACTTTGCCGTAGGCGTGACGGTGGCGGTGGAGGCCGTCGAAATCCAACTCCAAGCCGAGCGGAGAGGGCGGGCAGAGGTATGACCTATCTGGCAATTGCCGCCGGCCTCGCCCTGGCCTTCGCGTTCGGCTTCCTGCTTGGCGACAGGCGCGGTGTGAAGCAGGCCAACATCATCCTCGACCAGAACAACAAACTGCTGCTGGCGGCTATGCACGACGCCGATCGGGCGCCGGTGGACGGCGAGGAGGAAAGGCCCGTGCTGCATTAAGCGGCGGACAAATTGTCCATCGTTTCAGCCCGGCTTCCGAGAGGCAGCCGGGTTTTGCGATTTCCGGCCTGTTGAAGCTCAGGCGCGCGGCACGCAACGACTCAGGCGCGCTGGCGTTCACCACACCTAAGGAGAACTGCAATGGAAATGGAACCGGCAGAAAAACGGAGCATCGCTCCAAAAGACGACGAGGCAAAGGCCCTTCACCTAGCCGAGACCACGGACCTTTCGCCCCAGCAGGCAAAAGAGTTGCTCCAGAAGCATGGGGGCGACGTGAAGAAGGTCAGGCGGCTGGCCGAAAACTTCAAGGCGGAAGGCTAGGCGCATCGGCCGGCATGTCTTTGTGAATAGCCAACGGCTCGAAACAGGAATACGGTCCAAAAGTCGTCCGCACCCAACCGAGGCTCACGGACGCTTGGAAGAGTCTATCACGCTTTCGCCCCGACCATGGGAGGATGGCGTATGCCCTTCACCAGACGTTTTGGCGCGTTTAATCCCGCCGAACTCGAGATCATCCAGAAGGTATTCGACCGGTTGTGTGACGAGCGTCGCTTAGCTCAGAACGACATCGATCAGAGGGAGGAGCTGGCTGCTGAGGTCATCCACGTCTTCCAGCAAGGGCGGACAGCCGAGGCCGACCTGTGGAGGTCACTTTCTGAACGCCGTATGGCACAGGACAGTCCGCTGCCTGATCTCCAGGAGCGGGGTTAGACCTTCAGGCGGCAGCGCGCCAATCATCAGCGGCCGTCGCCCGCCAGCGGTCCAGCGCCGCATCGGGACTGCGATCCACCACGACAATCTCGCGATCGGCGAAATCACCGGATACTGCCCATAGGCCGGTGCCGAGGCGAGAAACCTTCACCTCCGCAACCTTCCCCGACACATTCACTTCCGCCCGCTGCATAGCCAATCCCGTATGGTTCGCTGCGAATTATAGCGCGTGCAAATACCGACAGAATGTGCGAGTCGCAACAGGAAATGTTGTAACCATGACAATCTCCATTCGGCTGCAACGACTCCCCGGCTCGCGCATTGACTCGCCTGAGTCGAGTGAGTGTTGCGTATGTGGGCCAAAGGAGAAGGCACAAGAGTTTCAGCACCGGCAATCCACCGGCCGCCAACGACTCACCCTCCAATCTCAGAACACCTTCGCAGCGTGCCGCTGTTGCCGCTCTCAAAGAGCGCGAGAGGGTGCGCATCATCTCCCAAAGGATTGCCGATGGCGAAGTGAAGTCGGCGCGAGTGCGCGTCGAGGGTGAATTTTACGAGGTGCGGCCGATCGACCTCGCGTTGCTCCAGAAAGGCCGCTCGCCGGAATGGCTGGGGCTGGAGCCCATTCCCGAGGACGAGGAAATCTGATGGCACCCGAAAGCGGATGGTGGGATGAACCGGTCAAGGTAATGCTCGGCAAAAGCGTCACCGTCCACCATGTTAGCAACAACCTCCAGGCGGCCGACATCCTTCTGCACAAGTGGCCGACGAAGGGCGGCGCGAAGCAGCGTGCAGCGCGCGAAGCTGTGTTGAAGGCAATGGAGCGGACGCAGGATCGAGTCACGCTGGCCAAGGCTCAGAAGGCATTCGCCGAGGCAGCAAAAGAGGCTGACATCCTGATCGGCTGAAGCGATCTCGCGGAAGCGTGTCCCGCTATTTCCTTGCTTCGATCATCTCCGATGCGGTGACTTTCCAACTTTTGCCGCGATGTTTGTTGCCGGCGGTGTCCGTTGCAAGGGGTCTGATACGGGTACGTTCCACCCCGATTTGCCTCAAGCCATGACCAACTTCAGAATAGGGAAAAGCCAATATCGCGGATTCTCCATCCCCGAGCGTGACGGGCAACTTGGTGTTAGGCATCCCAGGCAGCTCGTTGTGGAACATGGGCAAAAGCGTGCGACCATCGGGCAATTCGACCGCGAGATAGTCAATCTTAACTGGGCGGTGGCCCACGTTTACGGCTTCGACGCAAACGAACGGATGTCCCATCTCACCTGACGTGTAGGTCGGTATTTTGGTCGTGAGCCACACCTTGATTCGCCTCGATTCCTTTGATCGAGCGCTCCACCAATTGAATGTGGACAGTGCCGCGCCCCATACCGCGAGAACCAAGAGTACGACATCTTTGGAAGGACCAAACCACTCCGGCATTCCAAATCTCCTTGGCCACCGAGTTGTCCGTCAGTCAATCGCAGGAATAGAATATGCAAGTAATTCAACATGATAGGCGGATGACTGGCGGAGGGAGTGGGATTCGAACTGCTGGTCGCGCATTGAACAAAGGACGTGTTCGTTCATGGGGGATATACAACCTGTGCTTGAATTTTGAGCTGGTTAATGCTATAGTGACTTCACGCTGGCTTTGAGCCACGTGCCAACTCGGGCGCCCTTTGGCGCTCGTTTTGATTCCAGCCATCACCCTTCAGGAACCATCCAATGAGACGACGACCCGCCAAGATATTGCGGCCTGGCGAGCTGCGAACACTACTCAAAGCCGCCGGCCGTGCACGGCACCCCGAGCGAAACACCGTCATCGTGCTGCTGAGCGTTCGCGCTGGTTTGCGCGCCTGCGAAATCGCATCGCTGGAGTGGGGCATGGTGCTCACGCCAAAGCGCCAGATCAATCACGTGATTGAACTGCCGGATTGGGCGGCGAAGAAGGGCAGCGGCCGCCGTGTGCCGGTTCATCGAGAGTTGAAGGTTGCCTTGGCACGGCTGGCCGCGACCGAGGGACAAGACGGCCCGATTGTGGTCTCGGAGCGTGGTCGGTCGATGACGGCAAGAACCATCGTCAACTGGTTCGCCCGCATGTACGCACTTTGCGACCTGGCTGGCTGCTCGTCTCACTCCGGCCGACGGACCTTCATCACCAATGCCGCTCGGTTGGTGTATAGGGCTGGCGGTTCGCTTCGCGACGTTCAGCAGCTTGCCGGTCATCAATCGCTGAAGACAACACAGGCCTACATCGACGGCGATACCGATGCGCAGCGGCGGCTTGTCCGGCTGCTTTAGAACAAATCGTGAACACTCCTAGTTCGACAGCATCTGACTCCGCACGAAACCCTGCATGGAGACTCCATCATGCCAAAAGACAATGAGCCGTGGGACGAAAAGACGGTCGCCGAAATCAATGAGCTACTTGATGCCAACGCCGCCAAGCTACGGGAACTAAACGATGCGCTACGCTCCTATCACCAGGGCGGCATTGTGGTGATAACGCCGGGCATCTCCGGTTTAGGCCCGACGTTGATGAGCCGCATCCTCACCGCAGTGGCCGAGTTCAAGGACTTTACAGAGGATAATGACCCTCATGGCGAGCATGACTGCGCCGTCATGACGGTCGAAGATATCCGGATCATCTGGAAGATTGACTATTACGACAAGCGGCGCCGCTATGCTTCGCCGGACCCGACTGACCCAAGCGTCACATCCCGGGTGCTGACCGTCATGCGCGCTGACGAGTATTGAGCTCGGCCATGGCGGCTGCGCTGACCACAATCCCCGGCGGCGGCGCAATGGCCGGCTCTCGCTGTTGCGTTGCACGGCGGAGGCTTGCCGATGGCGCGCCATAAACCACAACCCCTGAAGCAGGGCGATCTCGACGGCCTTTGTGGCGTCTACGCGATCATCAATTCGATCCGATTGGCGCTTGGCGAGGCCGAAGGACTTTTTCGACGACCGGATTGGGAGGAACTCTTCTACAGCCTCCTATGCTCGCTCGACGACGATCAGCGAACACTGGGCGCGGTCGCCTCGGGCATCGGCACAAAACCGTTCGCCAAACTCGTTCGAACCGCTGTCGACCATATGCGCGACGAACACGAGATCGCCGTCACCATCGCTCGGCTGTTTCCTCCCGGTTCAAAACCAAAAAGCCGGGAGGCGATCCGCGCCATCAAACATGCGACGGCCAATGGCACGCCGGTGATCGCCTGCTTCTCCGGCAAGCTGAACCACTGGAGTGTGGTCAACAAAATCGGTGCATCGAACATGTCGCTGTTCGACAGCAGCACTCACCGGCGCATTCGGCTGGCCAATGTGCGAATGGCCTATGAGCCTAGCAAGTCGCCGCCTCAATATATTCTGCAGCTCGGCGGGTTATGGCGCGTCGCGCTCAACGGGGACGGCGAGCCGTAGCCCTACTCCCCTCTTCATGGCGCGCTCTGATGATCAGAGCAAGATTGCAGCCGGTAAGTACGCCAGACCGTCTTCGACGATGACGAACATCGCAGCCCGACTGCAATTTGCGTGTTCCGGCGTGTGTACTCATCAACAGAATCACTTGCCAGAAAGGACCATCCCGATGCCGATAGAAGAGGACGAACAACCCAACCGTTCTGCAAGCAAGGATGAGCTTGTCGACGATCTGCCAAAGGATCCCTACCGGGCAGCAGCTATGGCTGCCGGCTGGCGAGAAGGCGGTGGCTACATATTCGACGGCGCCGTGTTCGACAGTTGGAAGGAAGCGGTGAGCTGGTCGGGTGATGATGGCCGCGACGAACGCGAGCGCTCGAGCAACCTCTACGCCACCTGGAAGCAATGCTGCGAGGCGGAGGATATCGAGATCGTAGCGCCGTAGTACGAGAGAACATTTGGCGGCCCGGCTGCCTACTATCTAACCGTAGCGCGCGCCGGACGAACATCGAGCATACACTGGTACAGCTCCTGGCCGTGCACTCAGCCAACTTGAGACGGTCGTCGCGAGCGCCAGCGCACCGACGCTCCGGACCAACTCGTGGCAAAAACGGTGAAATACCACAAGTAGCGAAAATCACGTCAAGCTCACTTGGGTCGCTTGGATTTACTACCTTAGGTTGCGCGCATTGCAGGGCTATGATGACGATTCATCGTCGTGTTCACGCCCGCCATCGCGTGCCTGGATCGTTCACGAAAATTGAGTGTGAGCCATGATTGTGAACATCGACGATGCCGTAGCCCATGCCGCAAACCTGCTCGCGTTCACCCACCGGCGCGGCAGCGAACAATCGGAAGCGGCGTCAGGACCCTCGTTTCTCGCGGAGGCCATCGAGCATCACGACACAGCGGTCCTCTATCGGTCGCTCATGGACGGTTTTAGCTATCAAGGCATTTCGGACGCGGTCGCACAAAACTATGTCGCTAAACACGGCAACGCCGAATGGTCCGACATCGAGAGAATGCTCGACGGTCCAGAGAGTGAGGGCTGCCCGAAGCTGGAGAGCTTTCACAACTTCTCCGGCTGTGGATACCGCAAATCGTCACATACTTGCGCCAACATGGCCGCCCTCCCTTCTTGTCCAGTCCCCACGCTGCCACTCAGAAAGGGTGTCCTGAACCAACAAGCCTTTGCCCTCTATTTGCTTATTCGTGACCGCTGTGGTGGTGACCTGGTCAAGTTCATTGATCAGGTTCTGGCCATTGCCGACTTCGAACCGGACCCGGTCACGACGGGGCGCGAGGCACTCTTAGCCCTGTTCACCAGCATCACCGGTGTATCGCGAAAGCTGGCGAGCATGATGCTGGCAACGATCCTGCTGGCAGCTGGCAACCGTCGGCCAGGCTGGAGATCTGCCGGCAGCGCGATAGTAGCAATCGACTCCCTTGTTCACAATCACCTGCATCGGACCGGCATCCTAAGGGCTTACAGCGCCGAACACCGATATGGCGAACACTGCGCCGGCAACCAGGGCTGCGAACTCATCGTTCGGGACCTCGCAGCGAGACACGGCTGTTCGACGCCGAGTGCCAACGCCGTGTCACCCCGTCAACTCCAGCATGCAATTTGGCGCTTTTGTGCCGGCAGCGAGCTCAACATCTGCAACGGCAATCGCATCAACGATAAGGCGCCCTGTCGGCAGATCGAATGCCCCTTGGGCCACGGTTGCGGGCGTATCGCTTTGAAACCATTGTTGTCGGATTCAACGTAGTTGTTCGCGTTGTCCGATTGGCTCGGTCAGATGGCAGGGCGTTTCTTTAGCGGCCGGACCAAAGGTATTTGCCACGTCGATGGTCCGCAACAATATTCAACAGGCGACGTCGATGGCGCGTTCCCAGGCTCTCGGACATTTCGGCAAGGTCGTGACGACGCCGCTCGGTCTCGCATCCGATCTGTGAACCGCTTCAGGTAAAGTAAAGGCTCAGTGGTAGGGCTGTCTTCATCTAAAATTCAGTTTGCAATCCAGCCACTTGTAAGCGTGTGACCTGCTTTCCATGCGACCAACGCTGCGTCATTTTCTCCACAGGAGATCTCAATCGGGTCGCGCATCATGTCGAACTCGGCGTCGACGACGGCGCCCAATTGAAAACAATCCTCCCTGTACTCGCCACGTTCCCGGTTCGTCGTCTTAACCCGTGCCTCCACGACAATAGCTTCGAGTTTTCGGCCCTTCCAATCCACCGTCCCATAGTCGCTTATGGCGGTAGAGACCAATGTCGGGCTCCATTTTTCTGCAGTCATGGAAGCATGCCAGCGCGAGAAGTCAGGAAAGATCTTCGATATTTCTACCGACCGATTATCCTCGCCATTAGGCGACACTACGCTCGTTCCCAGCACCACTTTCTTTAAGCCGCCGTCGAATTGGTTCATGAGGGCGGTTGCCGCAGCGCTGTTCGTTTCGCGCATCGCCGCCTGGCGAACCGCTTTCTGCTGTGCAGCTTCCTTGCTACGACGTTCCGCGGCGACTGCTTCAGCCTGGTTGGCTAGGCGTCGTGTTTCTGCATCCTTCGATGCCTTGTCGCGGTCGGCGTTCAGCTTGGCCATCGCGTCAGCAATGACCTTGTCGTCGAACCAGAGCGGAAGGACATTGAACGATATGTCGTCACGCTCCATCGCCGTCATCATTTGACTGAGCGTTTCGGTGGACGCGAAGAGGATTGCACAGCGATTGCGCTGGATATCAGTGTACGCCTCGTTCTGCGTAACCGTCTTGAATCGTGTCCAATCAGCCTCGAACCCAGCAAAACCCGCGACCTGACTAAGCGTGTCTGTATAAGCCGCACGCTCCTCTGACAAAACGGCGCACGAATCTCCCTTCGCTGAGGGGAACTGGATAACTCCGTAGCCCTTCCGCGCACCGGATTTAATGTCGGAGGAGATTGTCGCTGAAAGATTATCCTCCTCCTGTCGCCGCGCATTGAGCTTGTCAAAGTCGATCAGAGTAAATGGTCTGAGCGTTCTGGTCTCTAGCGCTTCCAGCACGGCAGCTGCGAATTCCGTACCTGACTCAAGAAATGCCTTTCGGTTAAAAAGAAGCAAGTCAGCATTGTGAATGTTATCGGCACGACAGCCAGCGGCACTCAGATTTGTCTCTGTTGCGCCCATCGGTTTGACGGCGTCGCGTAGGCCACGAGAGATCGAGGGTGTCACCTCAAAGCCAAGGGCGCAGATTGTCGCGATCCCGTTCGTAAATGAAAAATCGCCCGCCAGATTTCGAACCAAAGCTGGGGCATCTGGCCCCGCGTTTTGGATCACAACTACCTCATCGAGCGGACCACGCATGAGGAATTCATTTGATGGCGTTATCGCAAAGGGAGAAACTTCAGCGGCGTTCTCAATAGCTGCTGTAACCTGTTGTTGGTCCGACGGAGCTTTATCGGTTAGTGCGTTCAGGTCGCTCGAGAGGTGATGTCGCGAAATCAGGGCTTTGATCGCTGTTTCGGCGTCTGTCAGGTCTTCAAGATCATTCGACTTCACTGTCTCGCTCAGAAGCCGTAGTTCGCCAACGATGTCTGGCAAGTTGGGCGAGGAAATATTTGCGGAGACCCATCGCATGAGGGCATCACGAACTGTCGTAAGTTCGTTTTTTATCTGTACCTTCTGAGCTGCGGCCGCGGCAGCGCGCTCCTGCTCGCGTTTCGCCGCAAAATCATTGTACCCGGGAACTGCCGCTAACACACCTTCCAGCCTTCCTGCCGTCTGGGTCAAAACGTCTGTTGTACCCGACGAAAGCGTCGCGTTGAGAGCAGCGGCTTTTTCAGCGATCTCGATCAAGTTTGGAACGGCGGGATTCAGACGCAAGAATGTGTCAGCGTCTGCCAGCAGCGCTTTGGCATTTTGCTGAGCGTCCTTCAATTCCCGAACAAGAGCCTTTTCGTAAGCGACCTTATCGGTGAACCCTTTTGCCTTAGCAGCGCGATAAACCCTTACGTCATTAAACCCAGAAGATTTGAATGCGGCCAGTTCAGCCTGGTTATCGAGACCGAGGCTGACTGCTAATCGGTAGTCACGCGCTGACGTAAAGCCCGCATTCCTCCCACTTTGGAACTCGTCGAGGGATTTAAAGCCAGCAGTGCGAGCGGTATCGAATGTGACCTTGTCCGTGAAGCCAATGCTTCGCGCGGCCCGAAAGTCGCTCACGTTTGAAAAGCCAGACCTGGTGTAAATTGCGTACTCAGCGCGCGTTTCAATTCCTACCGCTCGTGCTGCATTATAGTCGTCAGCCGTTGCAAAGCCGACGCTACGTGCTCGCTGGTATTCTTCGCGGCTGTAGAAACCTCCCCGGCGTGCATCGTCATATTCATGTCGGGTGTCAAAGCCCTTGCTCTTGGCCTCGCGATAGGATGAAGCGTTGTCAAACCCGGCGCGTTTGGCCGCGTTGAAGCTATCGGCATCTTCAAATCCCATCGACCGCGCGAGTTGCCGTTCTCGTTGGCTACCAAAACCATCCTGAGAATTGCTTTCCATCACCGCTAAGGTGCTAGCGTTAAGGAAGTCACCGCTCGGGGGACCGAAGGCAGCCATGTACGCGTTGAACGATTTCACGGTACCAGGGCCGATCAGTCCGTCCGTATCACCGCTATAGAATTTCAAGCGAAACAACGCTGTTTGCATTCGAACAACCGTTTGCCGCAAAGCCGGTTGTGTCATCAGGTCGGTTGATTGGCTCGAGCCAAAACTATGCCAAACGATCTGCGTAAAATTTGATCCCGCCGAGAGGAAAGAGTCCTCTGGGATGAGACGAAGTTGCTTGAGAGTCTTCAGATTTGGTTTTGCTTTGTTCTCATACAAGGTGCCTAAGACTACTCCGAAATTCCCATTCTGGGATTGAATAACAGCACTTGGACCCATTGTGTAGGAAAAGCTCTGGGCAACCGAAACCGCATCAGAGTAGTTGCTACGACTTGCAACCACCAGCCATACCATTGATCGGTACGGTGGGTTCAATGCGACGGGTAGAACGTACGCTGAACCGTCTGTGGAATACGGTAGCGATAGCTCAGTCGGCGGAGCGATTGTTCCTGCCGTAGCATGTTGTGTCGCCAACAACGAGCCCGCGACCATCAGGCTCAGCGCTGTTATCCCCAAAAACTCACGCCCTACTTCACATGGCAACTTCACGCGACCAACTCCCTACGCCGCATGCAATACACCTACCCCAAAGACTGTTAGGAATTCCATATTACGCTTTGTCAATTTATCTCGCAACGAACTGCGCAGGCACTCAAAAGATTGAGAGATCGCCGTTCGATTTCAGCCCAGCACGTCTGTGCACACACGATCTGCATCGACCAAGCCTGCTACTCGCTCCCGAGGGGTGGAGGTTCGGCTCTGACTCTCATTCCGCGTCGGTCGGCCGCCGCACCAGCTCCAGAAGCCGCCTGAACTCCTCATCGGGCATCGCTCCCTTCCACCCGTTCACGAATGCGCACACGACCTGGAGGTTGTGGGAATTATAATGTCCATTGCTATCGATGCGATCCGGAGAGGGCCATAGCTTGCGGTCGAACCCATCTTTTCGGAGATCGAGCTTGATCCCGGTCAAGGCGCAACGGCCCTTTTGCTTGTCCATAAGGTTTCGCAAGTGCGCGTCCAACTCCTCGTAGGTGAGGCCAAGTTCCTTCAGTTTTCTTGTGATTTCTACCCTCTGGCCTGTTGCGTGTTTCACCGTATTCGCAACCGAGTCGATCATCCTGCGGATGGCGATGTCCACGCCGCCATAGATCTTCGCGTTAGAAGCTTTGCCCTTTGCGCTGTTTACGAGCAGGATGTCGGGGCGTTCAAGCTCCGGCCGCACGAGGAGCCAACAAAACGAGTGCGCGTCAACCAGGCGGACTTCGGGTAGACCCGCGAAGTCGGTCAGTGCCGCGCGAATGTCCTGCAGGGCGGCAACATACTCCTGATAGTTCTCCCAAGAGCACCGCCACGCCGTCCGCAGGTCGATTTTGAGAGCAGCGAAAGCGCGGTCAAAGGTCTGCGATCCGATCGGCATAAACCGGCCCGGATCGCGGAGGAAGAAAAGATAGGCGATCAGATCATACCGTGAGCCCGCAAAAGCGCGAAGCTCCTCAAACGCCAAGCCGTAGTTTGGCTCGCCGCGATAAAATTCGATGGCCCACTGCTCTATCCGCTGCCTTTCTGTCGGATCGTCCAAGGCATCCAGTAACGCGAAATGGGATCGATTACGGTGCCCGTACTCATTCGGCCACCGAACCAAGTTATTGGGAGGCGCGCCTACTTCCTTCGGTATTTCAATGGCCGAGATAATTGATTTGAGAATCTGTCCACTTCCCACTGAAGTCTGCGGCCAATTTGCTGGCCCAAGCCGGCGCAGCGCCTCCTCCCGTAGAGAGAGCTTGTAGCCTTCCCACTCCTCCGCCAGGCCCTCTCGAAAAGAGGTAAAGGGCTGCTTGCTTTTGCGGAATATCCGGTCCTTAAAGACGGCAAACTGATCCTGAAAGGTTTTCGCGTCGATCACGATCCCGTTTCCCCTCTTCTCACACTTGTGACCTGCGCAATCCTCTTGAAACTGGAGCCATTGAGCCTTCCCGAGGCATGGATCAACGCGATCATTTCGTAGCAAATAGCCTTGAGCCAGCCCCCTTTGATCACCTGCAACTGATCGCAAAAGCGCCTGAACCGGAAGGCCTGCTCAGGCCGTCGCCTGCCGATTGTGTTGAAAAAGTCGAATGACCGGCGAAATGATGCGAGCGGAGCGGAAGTGCACAGAATAGCTTTCTACTCGAGCCGCGCAGAAGAAATGAAACAGCACAAACTGCCCTAGATTCCGCCGCGCGGAGAAAGCCATTCCAGACTGAATCGCTCCGAGTGACGCCTACAGAGTTTTTCAACACAATCTGCCGAAAGCAGTCTTTCCGCCACCGGCCCCCATTCGTTGCATCAGAGAGTTTATTCGGTCTCATCAACGGGCTGGTCGCTATCGAATTCCAAGCTACCCAAAAAAACCACCAACTGTTCGATGTCACGATCGTCCAAAGCTAAGCCTGCCACGGGCGTATGGCTCCACTGTTTCAAGACTTGGTAGAAGTCAGCCCTCTGGTGAGCGTCCGTTGGCACGTTCTCCGATCTTGCTAGTGGGTCCACATGTGCGCGGATCGCCTCCGATAGTTCGTAGAGCGAACCAGAATGCGAGTAGGGTGCGGTCTTGGTCACATTGAAAAGCGGCGGCGTTCGGAAGCGATAAAGGTCGTCGACGTCGAGCGTTACATTGTAGCGGCCATAGTCGATGCCAAACCCGTTCTTGCCGAATCCAGCCTGCGGAAAGGGGATCGTGTGGAATGCAAAATCGGTGAAATAAGCCCCGTTGTGGCAAGTGGCGCAGCGGCCCCTGCCGTAGAAGATCAGCCCGCCTTCGATCTCGTCCTCTGAGAGGTCTCTTTCGGCAAAGACGAATTCGTGAAACCGTGTCGGCTTGAGCCGGAAATTGTGACGTATGAAGCCGGCCAGTGCTTCGGCGACGTCGATGAACCGGATTTGGCTCGGGTCGATAGTATGCGCCTTGGCGAGCGCGGGCCCGATCTCGAGATCGTCTCGCAGCCGCTGAGCGAGTTGGTCGTAGATTTGGTTCGCGGATGCGACGGTCTCACTCTGAAGGGTTTCGCTGCCGGCGCTGTTGAGCAGCATCTCCCCCAATTCAACTGGTGGGAGATGAACCGCGACGACCAGCGGATCATCCGAGGGTTCTTCGCCCGCGAACTGGCTGATCATGGCTTCTCCGCGCGCGTCTACGCGGCCGTCCCAGAAGAATATCTCGAAGCCCTTGCTGCCACGCCCCCAGAACGGCAACGCGTTGCGGGGAATGATGTCGCCGCCGCCCATAAGGCGGGCAACGCCTTCACCGCGACCTTCCGTGCCGATCGCATTGGGCAGTCCATCGGCGGAACCGAACCGATCCAGATGGCATGAGGCACAGGCGGTCTCGCGTTCGAGCGAGAGCTTCTTCGTCTGGAACAGCAGTTTCCCGGCGGCGACGAGGTCAGGAGGCACCGGCACATGCGTCTCTTCGGCTGGAACGAGACCGGCGTCGAGCGCCGCCTGGCGGAGGACGTTTTCCCGAAGCGTATCGGCCGCGGCCGAACCGGCCATGATGCCGACCAAGATTGCGACGGTGGGGCTAGTAGCGGATCTCATGGATGCGAACGACTTCCTGCAGGTTGATGGCCCGCTCTTCGATGGCAACCAATGCCATCTCGCTCAATTCATTGTCGGTGAGGCCCCATCGGATCAGGCGCTTGCGCATGAGGTCGTAGTCCTGGCAGGCGATGAGATGAATCTCGGCGGCCTTCAGCTCGCGCACCGTGTCTTCCGAGGGCGTTTTGGACACCGACATTTTTGCAATCATGTGGCCGCGCATCGCCTGATCGCAAGCAAAGGTGAGTTCCCCGAAGCGTTGCTGCGATAGATGCATCACCGCCAACTGCCAAAGAGGCATGGCGACAATCGCCGTCCCGACGCCCGCCAAAAAAACAGCGATATAGGCGAGGCTACTGAGCCACGATCTTAAGCGCATCCAGCACCTCCGGCGTGATGGTGCCCGTCACCTTCAGCCCGTAGTCGTCCTGCATTTTCGAGAGTGCTGCCTTGGATTCCGGCCCGAGCACTCCGTCGATCGCGCCCGTGTAGTAGCCGAAGGCGAAGAGCGCGAACTGCACCTCCTCGACGATCTTTCGGAATTTCTCCGAGTTGCCAGGTAGGGTCTTCGTGACAGCGGCCGGTGGGCTCGGCAACACAGACGACGGCGGCGTGCTCGTCTGATTGCGTGATGTGTCTGGAAGGGCAGGCGTCACCTCTTGCGGCGGGTTGTAGAGGCGCACCGGAGGGGCCGTGCGAACAGGCGGTTCGGCGCGAGGAGCCACGTAGCCGCCGCCGGACGAAGAGCGATGACTGCCATGCGATCCATGGCTTGAATGGGAACGATGGGCGGCCAGCGAATAGAGATGGTGGAGCCGGAACCGCTCAAACAGCGATGGCTTCTTCTCGCGCACCGGTTCAACGCCGGCACCGGGCAGCGCTTCCGCCCGCGGCGTCACAAACCCGGCCGCGACGAGCGAAGTGATGAGAAAGCGCGCTCGTTTCATGTCAATCCCAGGTGAGCAAAGCCTCGATTTGGATCATACCACTCGAAGAAGCCTCCGCAACGTGCGCGCAGTGAACATCCGGCACAAGGTTCAAGGAATTTCTGCTTCCAGTCTGAAATCGTCGCAGGCGCATATATGCGGTATGCTTCGGGCACGGTACAAAGCGGAAAGTTGAACAGGGCCACGTCAACGCCTCTTGCCAGAGCGATGTTCATCGCACGCGCGATAGGCTCAAAATCGACGCTGTTGTCATGAAACAACGCATCCCAGTTCATGCGGCCGAAGCCGATCGGCTCTAGTTGCATCACGGCCCAACTCGAGCAGAAGGGGAGCACGGTGGTGATGAGGGTTGCTAGACTTGGGAGGCATTGAACATTGCGCGCCGTCACCACGGTGCGCAGTTCGATCCGTGCGCCGCTCGTTGCGACGACAGGCATCGATTCCATAAGACGGTGAAAGGCGCCTTCCTTGGCGACAATCGCATCATGCTCCTCCGGGGTCGGCGCATAGATCGGGATGCCCCAGAGAACGCGGTCGCGCGCCACCCGCCGCAGCCATTCTTTGTCGCCTGATTCAAAGTGCTGACCGTTGGTCAGAACATGGAAGCGCAGGTCGGGCCGGTTGGAGAGCGCGGTTTCGATCAGGTCAAAAAGCTGGTCCTTGTAGAGTAGCGGCTCACCGCCCGAGAGACCGACTGTTGCGCCGGCCGGCGCCAGCAACACGGCCTGTGTGAATTGTGGGAATAGATCGGCATGGCCCGCCTTGGGCGGCTGGGAACACATGACGCAGAGTTGGTCGCATCGTTCCGTGATCAGCAACGTGTTGTGCCGCGACTGCGAGCGGATCAGACGGTGAACCGATGCCCGTCCTGGCACGGCCAGAAGCACATCGCCGTCGAGCGACTCCGTCGGCGCTACCTCGATGCGCAGAGAGAAACCGCAATAGTCGTAGTCGCGCCAGCCGTTCTCCTCGCCGATCATGACCGCCTCTTTGTCGAGGTCGAGATCTTTGGCGTTCGTTTCGCGGAGCCGCAGAATGAGCGGTTCGGCGATAGGCGGCACCTGCGCCTTGAGGCGAAGCGAGATCATCCGTGAACCGGCGCCAGCGCCGGATCGAAGACAGGGATGTCGAGCCAGGCCGCCAACGAGCGACGCGTCGCATCATCATCGCGATAGATCAGCTCAAAGATCTTCCTGAATATCGCGGTATGCCGACGGCAAAACTCCGTCTCATGCTTGGGCAAGTCGATGCGGTTGTAACGCGACAGATCGTCGATCAGATCGACGCCGCAAAATGGCTGGAATACGCATAGCGTGCAATCCTCGTGGAAGTTGTTGTCGGCGGCGCCATTGAGCGCGGCGACCCGTTCGCGATCGAGCCCTGCAAAGACGGAGCCAATCGAAAGATCGATCTGGCCGATCCGTGTCATCATGCGCGCCTCATCGGTGGGGTACAGTATCCCGTCGAAATCGACGACCATGTAATCGGCGCCGAGCAGATTCGGATTGCGCAGGTCGACATGGCCGTGGTGACCGCCTCGAAAGATGCGCCGCAGGCAATGGCTGAGGTAATATTCCTCCATGGGCGCGGCAGCGTCCGCGTTGTAGCGGATCAGCGCCTCGATGAAGCGCTGATAGTAGTCGGCCCATCCATCCTCGCCGGCGCGGCCGAAACGTTTGCGCGCAAAACCCTGATAGTTAATCGGGCGGAGATAGACGGACCGAAGCCCGAGCCTCGAATAGCTGGCAATGATCGTCTCGGGTGGCGGCGCATGGTTCGGATCGATTGTCGGCAGCGCCGATACCTTGTCCGGCCCGAAAATCGCGACGGCGCGTTCGAGATTGGCAAGAAACTTGTCTGTGCGCCTCGGATCGACCGTGCGCTGGCGCGTGTGCGTCGGAGCGTCGCCGTCGAACGATGTGCTCAGATGCGTGTCCGGCGCGGCGAGGAAGGTCCATCCTTCGTCCGACACGTTCTGAAGATTCGAACAGACCACGAACTCGGCGGAGGCGAACCGCTGTCGGCAAAATTCACGAACGAGATTGAGCAGATCGAGCCTGAGCAGGGGTTCGCCGCCCTGGAATTCGATCTTGATCTGGGTCGTGGCGAGGCCATCGAGCAGCGCGAGGGTTGCCTCGAGTGTCGCCTCATCCCAGTCGAAGCCGCGCGCGTTCTCGTTTGCTCGTGACACCTGGCAGTAACTGCAGGCGAGGTCGCAGCGCAGCGTCGGCACGAGAATGATATAGTCCAGCGGCCCCGGCACAAACTGACGCTTGGCCCATCGCGACGCGAAACCGACATAGTGGTGATCACCTTCTTCACAGAACGCGTGCCCCCGCCCGGTCAGAAAGACCCTGTCCCACTCGCTTAGATCATCGTATGCGTACCGAGCCAAGAAACCGTCGTTCGAGCGGAAAAATCCGCCCGCCTCGTCAGAGAAGAGGAAATCGCCGTTCCCGGTTTCGGCAAATCGAAGCGGCCACACGCTCATCTTTGCGCCATGAGATCGAGGAAGCGGGCCCGCAAGGGAGCCGATTCTACACGGATCTTCTCACGGTAAAGCGCATGGTTGATTTTGCGGGCGATTGCCGCGCGGTCGACCGGGGTCGAAGTCGTCACGCGGAAGCTTGATCCCGCAACCACAAGCGCAAAGTCCCGTTCAACATAGCCAAGGCGTACAGCTGCATCGGCCATGTAGGGTGCGAACAAAGGCTCTACGTCGATCACAAAATCGATCGGCCTGTTCGAAGCAGTCTGCGCACCCACCAGTACATCCTCCCGGGTCAAATCTACGGAACTTGGTGACTATGGCAGTCGCTGACGATACCGCACGACCTGCCTTGTCTTTAGATGGGCCTTCAATCGTTCCCGAGCGGCTGAGGTACGTGCCGGCTTCAGAACGGTAACCACTTGTGCGGCGATCGCCAAGACCCGACATTGCGGAATTGGCTTCGACCGAGACGCTGCATGACATCGTGCTAGCGCCGGCAGTGTTCGCGTAATGCCGCAGTGTCAACCTTCTGCGATCCTTGGCGATAACGACTGATGACTTAAATGGTCAACTGTAAAGAGTTCCGGACTACCGGAACGCGAGGAGAGAAAAACGCCCACCGCCGCGTTCTTACGTTGGATACCCTTAGATGGCTTTATCCATGGGAACCTGCACCTGGTAAACGCGATCCTTGGATTTCGAAGTGCGGAGTCGAACCTGGGATTGACGCCCGTCTTTTGCACGAAGGAGACCTGCCCGGTGCAGATCCGCCAACACTTCGTCGGACCTAAAGCCGAAGGCTCGCCTGAAGCTTTGCGATGTTATCAGCGCCCATTTCGTGCCCGCATCCACTTTCAGAAAATACGACGTGTCATCGAATTCCTTTTCAGTCAGATCAGCGGGTGTGCTTACTATCCGGGACTGCGACTTTCCGCGTTCGAGAAATGCCATCACTTCGTCGATGGCTGAGACCCTAGTTCCAGCGACTTCTGATCGCGTCGCGATTTGTGATCGCCGGTAGACCTGTAAAACCGCGGGTCCAATCCCCCTGAACGGAAGCACTCGAAACCGGTACGCCAACCTTCCCCCGGCGTACACGAGGGCAAATTTATCAAGCAACCGGCCCTCGGGTCGGTTCAAGTCGCCTCCAACAAGATCGCGAAACTCCTGCATATAGCGCGCGATTTTGCGCTTCAGAAGCTCCGCACCAAACGACCGGCTGAGGTATCGCCCTTTGAGGACCCCAAGAAATTCTCGCGCGGCATGGCCATGGTGGTCGCGGGCCAGGTTTTTGACGGCTAGGATGGCATCCGCCGAGGATTCTTCGCCGGAGGGTACCGTGTCGAAACAGCCGAACGGCGCATTGACGGGGATCGTGGCGAGGCGAACTTTGACTGCGTCAGCCCGGCTTTTCTCGATTGTGCTCAAGAGGCTCGCAATCGGTTGATTGGCGGTGCTCAGGCCGAGGAAACGAAACTTCCTGGCGGTGTCTTGGCCGAAGCGGGCCTTTTCGGAGCCGCTGGCGAGTTTGAAAATGGTGCTTGCGAGTGTCTCCTTCGTCCCGCCGCCGGCCATGAAATGGTTCTCCTCATCGAGCTGAAGGATTGAATCGGCGGCCAGGGCCATCTTCTCCTCCAGGCCATTGACGGTGGTATCCCAGTTGTCGATCCAGTCTTCGGTTTTCCCGAAGACCGATGCGCTCAGCTCAAGCATTGTGCTTTTGCCGCCGCTCGTGTCGTCCGCTAGTTCGAAGAACGGGTTGTCGGAGATGCTAGGCGCAAATTTCAGGATCAGCGACGCGAACGCGCACGACATCACGAACGTAGGGATCGCTTGCCCTTCGCAAAGGTGGGCAACCCCAGTCTGCCATCCATCGATGGTCCCATTATGAGCCCACGGGCGAGCGTTGGCTGGCAGGTCTGAGATCACCGGTAGCCCGTCGATACGATCCGGCAATTCGTCACCCGGCTTCACGTACTGCCGATCATACCAACCGTAGCGGCCCACGTGCAAGGCAGGCTCGCTGTCGACTAGATTCTCGGCGGCATCGATGATTTCTTTTCGAGATCTATGGCTGATGATCGTCAACTTTTGCCGCTTGAGCTGAGCCCAAAAGGCAGTCGGATTTTCAATCAAGTAGTCGATTTTCCCGTAACCCGCGCGGCCACCTTTCTTGACTTGCAACCACTCCGAGCCATCGCCAGTGATGAATTTCGTGGGACTAATCACGAGAGATCCTGCCCGGGAAGTGTGAGCTCTGCGTAGCTTTCGATTCCTCTCGATGGGCGATGCTTTGCGTACGTCGGTCTGTTTCATTTTTCACCTGTGAGATGGATTTTGATGAAGAGAAATTAGCTTTCGTGGTGGACTCGACTGTGGTTGCGACTGAACACTGATCAGCGTCAGATATCGCCGTTGCATGATTCACTCGCACTGCCGCCGGGAATGGCGGGAACCCCGGGAACGGCGGGAATGCAAAAAGGATTAAGACGTTCGAGGCGCCTGAACTCCTAACCCAACGCCACGCCATCATCCGCTAGGGTAGCGCATTTCTTCGACTACGCATGTTTCGCCACTAGCTTTCCGGCCTGGATGGAACACCCATGCAGCCAGATCAAATCGCTAAAGCGTTGCTCATCGATCCACATCAGCCAATCTGCCAACCTGTCGGGCGGCAGTCGGCGACGTGACGTCCGTTTGCCGCCTGGTAACGAGATCCTCATTGGCCAAAAAGGCTGGGCGACGTAGTAGGGGACACGAGACATGAGGTTTGTTGCCGCGCGCCGCAGTATGGGTCTTTTGACTTCACCAGGCCTGTACGGTGCAATGCCGCGCAGCCCCTCAATGGCGATCCCGACATTGCCGACCGAGAGGACGTGAAGGTGGATCTGATAATGATCGCCGACGGGGTTATAGTCTCCGTGGACCTGGGCGATCAACCACCCAGAAAGATTCGGTAGCCCCTGACGATTGAGCTGCGACCTCAACCGTTCAATAAGCTTCTTCGGTTCGAAGTTCATCAACTCCGGTCCCGGGATGCGCCAGCCGCGAGGCACCAATGTGTAAAGTGAAATCGAGCCTTGAGGGACATTTCTGAGCAGGTCCAGGACGTGCCCACAAAAGTGCCTTCGAAAGCGCCTCATCGTCCGCATCGATGCGAACGTCGGACTGAGCTTTCCGACGCGTTTCGGCGGAGCCAATTTTCTTGCAAGCCGGCGCAACTTGCGGCTCCGAAGATCTTGGCGGTTACAGGCGACCCTCTGAATGATATTGGCTCGTAGCTTATCTTCGTTCCGTGCCATCTCCCGCGTTTCGAAATTCGCACGAACCGATCTTCCAGGCGGCTCCGACAAATGACAGCGAGCTCGCAAATCCGTATTGGGATGCGCGAGCCCGTCATGTAACCTCCTTCCACTATTCCTTATCATTTTCAACAAATTCGAACCACATATCGGCCTCGATCCACCCATCTGTGGTAACGTTATAGATCTGATGATTTTCCACCGTAAGCTTCTTCTGTCCTTCCCTTCTCACGTTATTATGTCTAACCATTGTCACTTCTATTTTTGCCATAGATTCTCCGCCGTTTGCAATAATTCCATCACACACATTGAAAATACCAGAGAGTATCTCCGCAAACCCTCGTTCATTGTCGCTGATATCCATATCGACATATTCTCCCACACTGGTCCAAAGGCCGTTAATAGAAGGGGTAAACATCTGTGAACCCCGCCGAGGCGAACCAATTCGTCTTCGGTCATACAGCTTTACCGGATCGACCAGACAAAAAGGAGTTGGGTCGGCAACCGTTACCCACCCCCGGGCATAGGCGTCTCGACTGCAGGTAGACGCGGCAATTGTGGCTCAAAAGAGCCCGTAAAGGAATGCCGACTACTGACGAGAATGCGCACTCCGATCAGGCAGCCAAGAGGTTTGCTCGCGCCAAGGCACAGATCACGCGACCGGACGTTTCATAACTGACCCTCTTTCGCCTTATAAGCAGCCTATATCGCGGCACTGATCGGCATAGCGATCGCAAGTGTACCCAACCGCGCCACAGTCTGGCAACGTCAACCACGATCCGCTCTGGACCCTCAAGCCCTAGCACTTCACAACAACGCGGCCCCAGACTGGTGCTCGGAACTGGACTTCCAATCCGCCCAGCTTCAACATGCCCGTTTGCCCGAGGACCATCGTGCCCTGCCAGATCAGGCCGGAAATTGCGCTCGTCGAATTGACTGGGTACGACGAACGCGACTTGCCGTATGCTCCCGTGGCGGTGCGTCCAGCGCTTTTCTGACCTGCGAGCGCGTGTATACTCAATCGCAACCGGAAATTAGGCTAGACACCGCATGCCAAAATCCAAGGCTTCAGGAGTTGATCCCGCAGATACCTGGGAACGCATTGCCGCAAGTAACCTGGCTAATGTCTCAGACCATTTCGAGATTTATTGTATAAAAAGTTTCGACTTTACGCGCGTAACAAAAATTCTTCTCGAAAGAGAGGAGTACGGATTGCAGGGTATCGTTGCACTCGCAGCTCTGTATGCTTGGACAATTGAACCCCACAATGACGCCCTTCGCCGAAGATTCATGGCCCACGTCGCGGGTGAGGCAGTCGCCAGACTTGACCAATTCCATAGCCAGCAATCCCATAATCGCTTCGTCGGCGAAATACAATCACGAATAAAATTCCCATCCTTTTTCATAGAAATTTTTTATCCACTGGGCGGCATAGACCGACTAGTGAGATCTTCTAGTCGAAACTCTTTGATAAACTCAATCAAACGAAGAGAGCACGGATGCCGAATTATTGTAGCATTAGTGGAATCATTTCACTATCACTACGAAGAGCTTCGATCTGATGAAAATTTCCGACGTGCAAGTGTGAATACCTCTGCAAGACTTACCTCTTTTTTCGATAAAAGTTATGGAGTTGACAGGACACCGAAAAAACAATGGAGGGATCGAGCTGAATCGGCTTCTTTGATATATGCTGCGAATAATACATTCGTGAAAGACGGCCGGAAACTATTGTCTTTGATATTTGAAGACGGAATGGCATTAATTCAGAAGCCGGATGTCATTGCGGGTTGGCTTGGCCGCGCCAAATTCGTTCAGAATCATATACTGCGGTCCGTCGCACCGTCCACCAAGGGTCATTGGGGTAAACTCGATTTTGGCGACGTGAAGGAAATTTCATTCAGCTGTCCGCCAATTAAATCATATGCAAAATCGCAGATAGCGGCCGAATATCAAAAAAAGAAATCGCGAGAAGATGATTTGCCGTCTAACGCTGGGTGAGAGGCTTTCGAGCCACCTTGCCGCATCAATAAGGTGGACGAGCAGTCGTGCGGAGGGCATCAGAGCATCAAGGCCTGCCATTCGCTCCTGTTGCTCGCCCATACAATCCGACGGATAGCGCTTCGTCTACGGGGCGATCTGGGCCGCCCAGCTCCGCCGCTTTGCCGTTGACACCCAGAGCTTAAATCACAGGGCGACGATCAACGGAACTCTCGAACCAGATATTCCAAACAGGGCTCTTATTCGTCGACGCTTCCAAACGAGGTATGCTATATGCCTAGATCTTATCGGCACTTGTGCTGGCCTGAACGGACGTCCTGCTGAGAGTTATACTGCCCCGCTGATTCGAACACGTCATGCGGCGCTATGATTTTGGCTTCCGTCTCGTGGGTGACCGGCCGGCGTAGGGGTTACCCGGTAACGCGTCAGACGGCAGATGCTCGTCACCCGCGTCGGCGATACTGCAAAATGATCAACGCGCCGCGCTCGACCACCTACGAAATGGTCAATGTCTCGAGGCTGAGATGCTGGAGAATGTCGGACCGGAAGGTCGCGTCTATCTCGGCCGCGCCATGCATCTCTTCGGCTGGGCCTACAGCCACCACAACGTGCACTGCCGACGCATCATCGAGACGCTGGACGCGCTGGCGGCGGAGACCGGCGAGACGGTCCAGCTCTGCGGCTTGCGCGGCAACAAATATGTGGTGCTCGACTGCCGCGATTCACCTGGCCCATTCCGCATTTCAAGCCACGTCGGGGTAGAGGTGCCGATCCCGTGGACCGCCTCGGGCCGGCTGCTGCTTAGTCATTTGGGCGACGACGAAGTGCAGGCATTCGTTCCCGCGGGAGATTACAGGCTGCCGGACGGCCGCGTCATTCCGCAAGCCGATTTCCTTTCCGACATCGCAAAGGCGCGACGGCAAGGGTTCAGCGAGACCTCGGGGCTCGCAGACCGCTTTACCTGGTGCATGGCCGCGCCGATCCGCGACCGAAGCGGCGGCATCACGCAGACGCTGTGCTTTGTGCTGCCGGTCGACACGCCCGAGGCGCAGTGAACTGCTCTTGCAACTGCGTGAGCGGGCACGTGCGCTTTCGCTCGAAGGCAATTGACGGCGCCGAGAGCGAAGTTGGCGGAGATGCGGTTGCTAGGCATGCCTGGCTTATGCCACGCAAATTTGCTACATTAATGCCACGTGCGAGGCTAAAAAGTAGTTGGAAATCAATGGCTAGGTGCAGGTGACGCCGTTTCCTGTCGGGTGCGCCAAAATCCTCAATGATTCCAGCAAGTTATGGACTTAAAGTTCCTCGCCGATAACGGCCAAGCTAGAATTGCAACCATATTGCTACCGGTAGTGATCATGGTGTGGCGTGCGTTTTCGCGTGATCTGCGGATCAAAAGGACTTTGTTGGCGCGACCCACTTGGCTAAGGAAAATGGCGACCTCACGCAAGCACCAAACTACGAATCTGGGGGTCAGGAGTTCGAATCTCTTCGGGCGCGCCATTTAATTCTCTGAAATTACAAGATAATTTCGCGACCTCCTTAAGCCACCCCAGCATAAAAATCTTATCTAGTCTGGGGTTTAGTCTGGGGAATTTTCTCTCAAAACCCGAGGGCGGGGCTGTCCGCTCGCAAGGCGCATAGTCGCCTTCTTCCATCCTGATCCGATCTGCCCGCTCTCTGCGGAAAGACGTCGTTGGAGGGCGGCCGGGTGCCCTGGTCCGAGGCTTTGCCCTCCGAAGGCAGAGGTCGCAGATTCGAATTCTGCCGGGTGCGCCAATTTCTCATTGTCTAGCAAATAGTTAGCCCCTACACCTTGCTTACCTGAAGTCCTTCAGGCACAGCGCCGTAAGCGCGGAGAACCCAAGTTTAGTCAAAACCAGATCGCCACATCCCGCAGATTTCGGGTAAAACAGTGCGAAACGCCAGTTTCCGGCAGACGACTTGAAAATTGATGGTTGAGCGTTGCCCACGTGGGCAACGCTCAACACGATCGAAACTCTTCACGTAAGCTGACCGCCCGGCTTCGCTAAAATCTGCTCATAAACGGATGTTCATTCACGTTCTCTCAGTGCGAGCACGCGGCGCCGGATCAACATCAAATCTTGAAGGCCGCAAACGCTGGCACAGCGAACAAGCTGTAGGTCTCTCGAGGCTTAAACGCTTTGGGCGCGAGTTACCGCGTGGCGAAGCGGTTCGCCCCGGCGGGCACGAAGAAAATTCTCGGCTATGGCTGGCGCGGCCGAGATTGGATCCGTGAAGCTCGCCACATGGGGCGTCACGAGCACGCGAGGATGAGTCCAGAACGGGTGGCCGTCGGGCAACGGCTCGACGCGGAAGGCGTCAAGAGTGGCGCCTCTTATATGCCCTCGGTCGAGTTGTTCGACGAGAGCCGCCTCGTCGACATGCGCGCCCCGTCCCACGTTGACAAAGCAGGCTCCTTTGGGAAGCCACGACAGCGTCTCCCGATTGAGGATGTTCTTCGTCGCTGCCGTAAGTGGGAGCAGATTGACCAGTATCTCTGTTTCCGAAAGAAAGCCTTGCAAGCCTGGCCCCGTAAAATGATCGATCCCGCTCAACTGTCTTGGTGACCGGCTCCAACCTCGCACCGCAAAGCCGTGCCCCGCGAGCATCGTGGCCACGGCGGTCCCCAGTTCTCCCATCCCCAAGATGCCGATGGTGCGTCTGGACGCGGGCGTGGCGCGCGGGCCGCTCCAGCGCTTCTGCGCCTGCGCCCGCTCGTAGACATCGAAGTCGCGATGATAGCGCAGTACGGCCGCGAGTACGTAGTCGCACATCATTCGCGTCAGGGTCGGGTCGACGACCCGCGCAAGCGGCATCGTCTGCGGAATGTCGGGATCACGGAAGAGATGGTCGACGCCGGCGCCCAGCGAGATGATGGCCCGCAAGTTCGGAAACGCGTCGTAGAAGCGCAGGGGCGCCTGCCAGGCGAGGGCGAACTCGACATCCCCGGGATTTCCCGCATCGGGCCAGATGCGAAAGTCGAGGTCCGGCACGTGCTGAGCGAGAGCCTCGCGCCAGGCATCGGGGTCGGACCACTCGCTGATGAAGAGTACCGTGGTCATGGTATGCTTCACCGGATGATCTGCATGTACCAATCCGGCCGCTTCAGGGAATGGAAGCCGACTTTGGCATAGACCCCGTGCGCGTCGTCGGTGGCAAGCATCCAGCCTTTGATCGTGGTGAGGTCTGGATGGCTCACCGCAATCTCCGCCAGCCATGTCCCGAGCCCTCTTCCGCGGTGCTGCTTGAGAATGAAGACATCGCGCAGATAGGCGAACAGCGTGCCGTCGGTCACCACGCGCGCGAATCCCGCCTGGGCGCCAGTCGCGTCATAAAGCCCGAAGGGCATCGAGCCGGCGATGGCCTTTTCAACGAGATCTCTGTCGATGCCTGGTGACCAGTAGGCCTCCTCGGCGAGAAAGCGGGCAATGACGCCCATGTCGAATCGTTTGCGCTCGGTACTGATCGTGTACCCGTCGCGTCTCCACTCATAGGCTCGTGTTTCATTCACCAGAAGACACATCACTCAATCCTCGCTTCACGCTTGACGTATGCTCGCACGAAATCCGCGAACGCGGTTATCTCGTCGGGCCTATTGAAGTAGTGGGGAGCGACCCTGCACACCGCGTCGACGCCGAGATTCTCAAGATCGAGCCGCGCATCGAGTATCCGGGAGCGGCTGATGTTGAAGCCCGCCTCGAGCGCCGCAGCGACGATATCCTCGGCTCGATGGCCGCTGACCGAGAAGCTGACAATGCCGGCAAGCCGGCTTCCCCTGTCGTGAACACGGACCCGGGGTATCCTCTGCAGATCCTCCCGGGCGAGACCCGCAAGCCACTGCACGCGCGATGCGATGCGATTGAGTGACCAGGTTTGCGCATACCGCACCGCAACCCCGAGCCCCAATGCGTTGGCGACGGATCGCTCCCAGCGCTCGAACTGGAGGGCGTCGTCGCGGATCGCGTAGCGATCGCGATCGACCCAGTCACCGGATTGGATGTCGATCAAGGCCGGACGCAACTGCGCGCGCGCCTTCGGGCCGACATAGGCGAAACCCGTCCCACGCGGGCCGCGCAGGAACTTGCGCCCGGCGGCTGTGAGGAGATCGCAGCCGATGGCGTGAACGTCGACCGGCATTTGCCCCACCGATTGACAGGCATCGAGAAGGAACAAGATACCGGACCGGCGCGCGATCTCACCGATCCTGGCGACCGGGGCGATCGTCCCGCTGTTTGTGGGTACATGCGTGACGGCGATCAGGCGGGTCCGCGAGCCGAGGAGTGCAGCCAACGCGTCGACGTCCATGGAACCCTCGGCTCCGTCCGGGGCGATGTCGATCTCCACGCCATAAAGGTCGCGGACCCTCAGGAACGACATCATGTTCGACGCGTACTCGTTGCGTCCCGTCAGGATTCTATCCCCCGCCTTGAAGGAAATAGCGCCGAAGAGAGCATGCCATGCACTCGTCGCGCTGTCGAAAAGAGCGATCTCGGCCGGGGCGGCGCCAAGAAGCGTCGCGATATCGGCATAGACCCGATCGACAAGGTCGCGCCGGGCGTTGGCTGCCTCGTAGCCGCCCTCGGTGGCCTCGCGCCGGAGGTGCTCGACGACTGCGTCAAGCACAGGGCCCGGCATGGCTCCCGTGCCGCAACTATTGAGGTGGACGCGCGCGGCCAAGACGGGCGTCTGCGCCCGCGCCCGTTCCACCTCTGCCGTCGTCCAAGGCTGCATATAGGCCCCCCTCAGGCGATCTTGCGCAGGGATCCACCCCGCGAGACGGACTTCCAGACCGTGGCAGCCGCCGTCTCGGAGACCTTGCCGTTGGCGACATCCTCGAACAGGGCAGCCGGGTCGCGCTGGCCCGGTTCGCCGTGGCCGGCGCCTCCTGCGGTCTGCACGATGATGCGATCCCCCTGTTCGACCTCGACGACCATCTTGGAGGGGATATGGATTTCCCGCCCATCGGCCTTCACGATCCTGGAGCAGGCCAGAGCGCCGTCCTGGCCGCCACGAAACCCCTTGGCGGGAAAGAAGTGGCGTTCGCCGCGATGCGTGAACGAAGCGCGTCCCTCCAGTATCTCGTACTCACGCACCACTCCGAGTCCGCCCCGGTGTTGCCCGGCCCCTCCGGAGTCCGGCACCAAGCCGAAGCGATGGACACGGATCGGCGTATCCATTTCGAGCGTCTCGACCGGGATGTTCATGCAGTTCGTGTTGTCGGTATCGATTACGTCGACCCCATCGAGGTCCGGCGACGCCCCTCCACCGCCGACCACCAGTTCGCCCGTGATGTACCGGGAGCCGTCATTGCGGCCGCCGCCGAAGATCAGGATCAGCAACTCGCTCGCGGCATCGGCGGGAATCTCGTCGGGCAGCGCCTGCCGCAAGGCTCCGAGGACGCAGACCGCGATACGCTTGAGCGCGGCCGTCCGGGAGTTGACAGGGGCGGGCTCGATCGGGTTCACAAGCGATCCGCGCGGAAAGTTCAGCGTAACCGTGCGGAAGCAGCCGCCATTCGTGGGAACGTGTTCGCCGGACACGGCCCGGACCGCGAAATAGACAGGCGCCGTGGCCGCCGCGGGGACGCAGTTCAGCGGTCCCTTCACCTGTGGACTCGTGCCTTCGAAATCCACGTGGACAGTGCCGTCCCGCACCGTGACCGCGACCTCCACATGGATCGGCTTGTTGATCTCGACGCCGTCATTGTCGATGGTTTCGCTATAGCGGTAAGTGCCGTCCGGGATGCGGCGCAGCGCCTGGCGGGTCATGCGCTCGGCGCGGTCGAGGATATCTACAAAATAACGGCGAAGTTGCTGCGTCCCGTAAGTTCCCGCGAGCTCCTGGACACGGCGCGCGCCGACGACGCAGGAAGCAAGTTGCGCATTGAGGTCGCCCATCAGCATGTCGGGAAAGCGCACGTTCTTGCGCAGGATCGCTACGAGCGTGGCATCCTCGCCATCGGCATCCCGATATTTCAGCGGCGGAATGCGCAGGCCCTCCTGGAAGAGCTCCGTCGCCGTGGTGGGCAGCGAGCCCGCCACCATGCCGCCCAGGTCCTGGTGATGCGAAATCGTCGCGCTGAGCGCGACAACCTCGCCCGCATGGAAGATCGGCATCATCATCCCGATGTCCGGGATGTGCGTACCGCCCATGTAGGGATCGTTGAGTATGTAGACGTCCCCTTCCCTAGCCTCGCCGAGTGGAAACGAATCCAGGAGTTGCCGCACGATCGGCACAAGCGCCGACAGGTGACCCGGCACGGACATGGCCTGTGCCAGGACCTCGCCCTCGCTCGTGAAAAGGCTCGCCGCGGCATCGAACCCTTCCTTGACCATCGGCGAGAAGGAGCTGCGAATAAGTTTGATACCCATCTCGTTGGCGATGCCGTCGAGCTTGTTGCGAATGACCTCGACGGTGATCGGATCAAGGGCGTTTTGATTGCTGTCGGCCATGGCCGGTCCTTTCAGGAGTCGAGGCGGGCCACGATGAGGGCACCGCTGGGCGTGACCCGGCCACTCCAGCCGGGCTCGATGATGGTTGTGGTGTCTTCCTGTTCGACGATCGCCGGGCCGTCGACGACGTCGCCGGCACCGAGCGAGGAGCGATGCACGATGTTTGCATCGACAGCCCCGATTTCTGGCAGAACGACATGCCGGGCCGAGCGTGCGCGGTGTCTGCGCTCGGCACTGGCTTCGCCGATCGTCGCCGGCCCCTCCGGTCGAAACCGATGGACCGCCTTGAGCTGGACGATCCGGATTGGGCCGTCGGTGCTCTGTCCAAACACGCGGTCATGCAGGGCGTAGAAATCCGCCTGCAGTCGCGCCAATCCGTCCTCGGCCATGGCATCGAAGAGAACTTCGAGATTGAAGGACTGTCCCTCGTAGCAGACCTCCGCCAAGTGCTGTATCCGCGATGCGCGGCTGGGCGCACCGTCGCGGACCATCAAGGCCTCGCATTGAGCGTCGAGGTCGGTCAGGTCACGCCGGATCTCGGCCATATCGGCCAAAGCCAGCGCCGTGTGGACCGAGGCCACGGCCTCGTGTTCGATGTCGGCCGTCAGAAGCCCCGCGGCCGCCATGACGCCCGGGTGGTTCGGGACCACGATGCGCCGGATTGCGAGATCGCGAGCTAGGGCGTTGGCATGGATCGGACCGCCGCCCCCCATTGGCACGAGGGCGAAATCGCGCGGATCGAAACCCTGCTTGATGGAGACGAGCCGGATACCCTCGGCCATCTGGCTGTTGACCACCCGATGGATTCCGAGCGCGGCTTCCTCGACGCTCATCCTGAGCGGAGCGGCGATCTTTTCCTCGATCGCCTTGCGGGACAGATCCGGGTTCAAGGCGAAACTGCCGCCCGCGAAATAGGAAGGATCAAGGTAACCCAGAACGATGGATGCGTCGGTCACGGTGGGATTCATGCCGCCGCGGCCGTAGCAAGCCGGTCCGGGGTCGGACCCCGCCGAGTGCGGCCCGACGCGCAGGCCACCCGCCTCGTCGATCCACGCGATGCTGCCGCCACCCGCGCCTATGGCGTTCACGTCTACCATGGCGACCCGCACCGGGAAGCCGTCGATGGTTCCCTCGGTGCGAATGACCGGCTCTCCCCCACGGATCAGGGCAATGTCACTCGACGTTCCACCGACGTCGACCGTGATGATGTTCGGCGTGTCGGTCAACTCGCAGAGCACACGGCCGGCGATCACACCCCCGGCCGGCCCCGAGAGGACAAGGCGGACCGGCTTCTCACGGGCGGCTTCGGCCGAGGCCAGCCCCCCGCGCGACTGCATGACTTGGAACGGGCCGTCGATGCGGCCCGACTGGAGGTTCTGCTCCAGCCGGGTCAGGTAGCCATTGACGATGGGTTTGACGTAGGCGTCGAATGTCGTCGCGACGGACCGCTCGTACTCGCGGACGGCGGGATCGACCTCGCAGGAAAGCGAGACATGAATGTCGGGGAAGCGGGCCAGGATGAGCTCGCGGGCCAGCCTTTCATGCGCCGGGTTCAGGAACGAGAACAGGAAGCAGATCGCGATGGCCTGTGCGCCATCGGCAACGAGCATCTCCGCCGCCTTCACCACGGCGCCCTCGTCCAGCGGAACGAGCACTTCGCCCGCCGCTGAGAGGCGTTCGGGCACTTCCAGGCGCCGCGAACGCGGCGCGAGGAAGGTCGGAGTGACCGGCTTGATGCGCAGATTGTACATCTCCTGGCGCATCTGACGGCCGATCTCCAGCACGTCTCGGAACCCTTCGGTGGTGATGAGGCCGATGCGCGAGCCTTTGCGCTCGATGATGGCGTTCGTCGCCACCGTCGTCCCGTGGACAACACGCCGGACATTCCCGATCGGGACGTTCCACTCGCGCGCCTTCTGCAGAATGCCCTCGAGCACGGCCCGAGCGGGATCCGACGGCGTGCTCGGAACCTTGGCTATGCGCACCTTGCCCGATGCGAACCGGAAAACCAGGTCGGTAAAGGTACCGCCGGTATCGACGCCCACGTCAACCGTGTCGATGTCGTTCATTGTCGTGATCCTCAATGGGTCGTTGCTGTCGCCGAGGTGGCGGAGGCTTCCCTGCCGGCATCGTGGAGATGGCAGGCAGCGAAGCGCCCGGGCGCGATTTCCCGAAAGGCTGGCCTGTCGGTTCGGCAACGCGAGATCGCAAGCGGACAGCGCGGATGGAAGTGGCAGCCCTTTGGCGGAGCCAGCGGTGACGGGACCTCGCCCTGTATAGGCTGAAAGCTTCGACGCCGCTGATCGAGACGGGGAACCGACGCGAGGAGCGCTCGTGTGTAGGGATGGGCCGGAGCAGCGAAAAGCTCGCGGGTAGGCGCGCTTTCCACGATGCGACCGAGATACATGATCGCGACACGGTGGCTCAGCCGCTCGACGACGGGCAGGTCGTGGCTGATGAACAGGTAGCTGTAGCCGGACTGCTCCCTGAGGTCGGCGAAAAGGTTCAGGACCTGGGCTTGGATAGACACGTCGAGTGCGGAGACAGGCTCATCGCAGACGAGGAGCTTCGGGCTGACGGAGAGCGCGCGGGCGATGCCAACGCGCTGGCATTGACCGCCGGACATCTCGTGCGGGTAGCGGCCGATGAACGATCGTGGAAGCCCGACCCGTTCCATCAAGTCCGAGACGAAGGCCTCCGGATCGGATCCGATGAGCCCATAGACCCGAGCCGGCTCGGCGATGATGTCGCCCACGCGTTGACGTGGGTTGAGGGACGCTACCGGGTTCTGGAAAATCATCTGGGCGGCCAGGAGCGTGCGCCTTGCGCCAGCTCCCATGCGCATGGGGAATTGCTGCCCCTCGAACGCCACCATGCCCGCGGTGGGTCGTTCCAGCCCAACGACGATACGGCCGAGCGTCGACTTGCCGGAGCCGGACTCGCCGACGAGGCCGACGACCTCGCCCCGCCCGACCGTCAATGTGACCTCATCGAGCGCGCGCACGACGCGGCGGCGGCCCAGTCCGAAGAGGTCCGAGCCCGCGATGGGGTACGCCTTGGCGATATGCATCAGATCGAGAAGCGGAGTCGCTTCAGCCACGGCGGACCTCCTCGTTGGAAATGACAGCCTGTGAACCGGCATGTACGCAGCGGGCCTGATGCCCGACCGCAACGGGGCGGAGAGCAGGAAACACCTCACATCTATCGTCCGCCCGCGCGCAACGCGGCGCGAAGCGGCAGCCTTTAGCCGCGAACGCGGAAGCGACGCTGCCAGGTATCTGCGAGAGGCGGGGCCGGCCGGCATTGCGGCTCGGAACGGAGTCGAACAGACCGGCGCTGTAGGGATGCGCGGCGGCGTCGAGCACACGGTCGACGGGCCCTTGCTCGACAATGCTGCCAGCGTACATGACGGCGATCTGGTCGGCGAGACCCGCCACGACGGCGAGATCGTGCGTGATCCAGACGAGTGCGGTCCCAGTCGAGGCGCACAGCGCCTTCACCTCGTAGAGGATCTGCCCCTGCGTGGTGACGTCGAGCGCGGTCGTTGGCTCGTCGGCGATGATGACTTGAGGCTGATTGAGCAGCGCGATGGCGACGGCGACGCGTTGACGCATGCCGCCGGAGAGCTGGTGCGGGTAAGCCTGCAGGCGTTCCTCCGGAGACGGGATGCCGACGCGCCCGAGCGCATCGCGAGCCTCGACTCGGGCCCGAGCCTTGGGCACCGAACGATGGGCGCGAATGGCATCGACCATCTGTTCGCCGACGCGCAGGAGTGGATGTAGCGACGTCATCGGATCCTGGAAGATCATCGCGATCCTGCCACCGCGGATCTCGCGCATGCGTTCCTCGGGCAGCCCAAGAATGTCGACGCCGGCCAGACGGATGCGCCCCGAGACTACACGCCCCGGCGGGTCGACCAGACCCATGATCGAGAAGCCGGTCACGGACTTGCCGGAGCCCGACTCGCCGACGATGCCCAGAACCTCGCCGGCTTCGACCGAGAAACTCACCCCGTCGACTGCCCGGACTATGCCCGCCTTGGTGCGGAATTCGGTTCTCAGGTCCTCGACCTGGAGGACTGGAAGCCGGCGCCCCGTCTGCCGGTGCGCGTGCATGGGCACCACCCCGGTCATGCCAGCTCCCTGGGATCGTTGAGTTGCCGAAGCCGCTCGCCTATGAGGTTGATGCCGACGAGCAGCAGCAGGAGCACGAGCCCTGGATAGACGCTTAGCCAGTACTCGTTGGTGAGCATGAACGAATAGCCATTGGCGATCAGCAGGCCCAAGGACGGCTGTGTGATCGGCAAGCCGACACCCAAGAAAGAGAGCGTCGCCTCGAGCGCTATGGCGCTGGCCATCTCGACCACCACCACGACGCCAAGCGCCGCGGCGGAGTTGGGCAGGAGGTGTCGGCCCATGATGCGTGGCGCGGAGAACCGTAGGGTCTGGGCCGCGAGCACGTACTCCTTGTTGCGCTCGACGAGCGCGGCGCTCCGTACCGTTCGGGCGTAGTAGGCCCACTGCACGGCGATGACGGCGAGGATGACCTTGTCGATGCCGGTTCCCAGCACCGCGAGAAGGACGAGCGCGATGAGGATGCCGGGAAAGGCGAGTTGAAGGTCGACCACCCGCATGAGGGCCGCATCCAGCGTGCCGCCAAAATAAGCTGCGGAGAGACCGGCAGCGGTTCCGATCGCCAGCGCAACGAGCGTGCTGACCAGCGCCACTGTGAGGCTTATGCGCAATCCGTAGAGGATGGCGCTGAGCAGATCCCGCCCCTGATCATCGGTCCCCAGCCAGTAAGTGTAGCCGGCTGCCCCCATGGAACCTGGGGGCAGCCGGGAGTCCACGATGTCGAGCTGGGCCAGGTCATAGGGGTTCTGATGCGCCAGCAGGGGTGCCGCGACGGCGCACGCTATGGCGATAAGGACGATCCCGGCGCCGAGTATCGCGCTGATGCTGCCAAGGTAGTTGCGAACAACCTGTGTCATGGCGTTACTTCGCTTCCGAAAGCGAGAGGCGCGGGTCGATCATCGCGCACACGATGTCGGCGGCGAGGTTGATCCCCGAGAAAATCACGACGGTGAACAGCAGGTAGGCCACGATAACCGGCCGGTCCGATGTCCTTATGGCCTCGATGATGAGCTTCCCGATGCCGGGCCAGGCGAAGACGGTTTCCGTGACGACGCCGAAGGCAAGCAACTCCCCAAAGACCATTCCCATGATCGTGACGATGGGGATCAGAACGCTCCTGAGGACGTAGACCAACAGGATCCGCCGTGCGAACAGCCCCTTGGCGCGGGCGAAGCGAACGAAGTTCGTTCGCAGGTTCTCCTGCACGCCGGCGCGGGTAAGCCGAACCATCATCGCCATAGGAAACAGCGACAGGTTGAGGGCCGGAAGGGCGATGTGGCGAAGGCCTTCCCAGCTCAGCAGGCTGGTCTCGATGCCGAGGATGGTGACAGTTGGGCCGCGCCCGCCTGTCGGCAGAAGCCCGAGCTGGATGGCAAAGACGATGATCAGCATCAAACCGATCCAGAATGTCGGCAGGCTGATGCCGACGATGGATACGCCGCCGACCAGACGGCCCAGAGGCGAGTCGGGGCAGTAGCCCGCGACGAGGCCGAGCGGTATCCCGACCACCGCCGCGATGACCATCGCGGCGGTGGTCAGTTCCAGTGTCGCAGGGAAACGCTGCACGATGAGGCGCAGCGCGGGCTGGCTGGACGTGTAGGAGTTTCCAAGTTCGCCCCTCAAGGCATTCTCCAGGAACCGGAGGTACTGGACGTGCAGCGGCTGATCGAGCCCAAGATTGCGCACCGCCTGCTCGATGACGGCCGGCGGAGACGCCGGATTGATAAGGGTGGTGACCGGGTCTCCGAGTGCATAGACCGCAACGAAGACCAAGAACGACATGACGAAGAGCAACAGAACGCCCTGCCCTACGCGTCGGGCAATGAACATTGCCATGGCGAAGTTCTCCTAAGGCAATCAGCCGGGGGAATGAGGGGGGCGGCTCAGTTCGTGGACGGCGAAGCCGAGTCGGCGTTGGTTCGCTCGCTTGCCCAGGGGGTGTAGGACAGGCCCTTGCGGGTCGCCACGACCACGCTCTGGTAATAGAGGGGAATCACGGCGAAGTCGCCCATGGTGACGCGCATAGCTTGAGCGAGTGTAGCGGGGCGTTTCTCGGTGTCCATTTCCGACTGCGAGCGCGAGATCAGTTCGTCGGCAACAGGGTTTGAATAATGCCCAAGGTTCCAGGTTCCGAACCCCTTTGTCGGGTCGTAGGTGTGGATACCTTGCGGCAGAGCGTCGGCTTCGCCCGAGGTTGAACTGCCCCAGCCCAGCATCAGGAAGCTGAACCGCTCGCCTTTGTGGTCGGTGGCGCGAGGGAAGAACACGGCGCGCGGCATGGTCTGGACGTCGACCTTGATCCCGACGCGCGCGAACATCTGGCCGAGCGCCTGGCAGACCCTGGCGTCATTCACGTAGCGATCATTCGTACAGTGGAGCGTGACCGCGAAGCCGTCGGGATAGCCGGCATCGGCGAGGAGCTTACGGGCGCGCTCAAGGTCTGTCTGGGGAACATTGATGCCTGGATCATAGCCGCCGAAGCCTTGGGGCGTGAGCTGGCCAGCCGGGAAGGCTAGGCCATCCATCACGCGCTTGGCCAGCGCGTCGCGGTCAACCGCGATGGTCAGGGCCTCACGCACGCGCTTGTCCTTGAACGGGTTCTTCGCCAGGGGCTTTCCTTCTTTGTCGGTCACGAAGGGTGTCTGGTCCCGCTCGGTATCCATGATGAGATAGATGACCCGGTCGGACGGAGCTGTGACGACGGATGTTTTCGGGTCGTCGCGCAGGCGCTCCGCAAAGCTTGGCGGCACGAAGTCTATGAGGTCGGCATCGCCGCCGAGCAAGGCCGCCACCCGGGCCGCATCGTCCGGAATGAAGCGAAAAGTCACCTGGTCCCATTTGGGTTTGGGACCCCAATAATCGGGGTTGGCCTTCAGCACGAGCCGATCACCTGCCTGGTAGCTGACAAACTTATAAGGGCCGGCGCCAACGACGGTGCGCCCGGCGTTGAAGTCGTCCGTCGAGGCACTCTTGGCGATGCGCGACGGCACGATCTGGATCTGCGCCACGCGGTAAGGAACGATGGGATCCGGCATCTCGGTGATGACGGATACTGTGCGAGCATCAACCGCTTTCACCGTCGTGATGCCACGGATCGCGCCCGAATAGGGACCAGCGGCATTGGGGAGCGTGCGTGCCCGCTCGAAGGAGTCCACGACATCCTGCGCGGTCAGCGGAGTGCCGTCGTCAAACTTGAGGCCGGCCCGCAAGGTGAAATGCCATTCGGTCTCGGAGACCGGCTTCCATGATTCCGCCAGCCCAGGCACGATCTGCGCCTTCTCGTCGGTCCCCACCAACGCGCCGTAGATCTGAGCGTAGTAGGACGTGTTGCCGTCGCTCCACATGTAATGTGGATCCATAGCTATCTCAGTGCGGGCCCCGATTGTGAGGTCGGCCGCCATGGCAGGAAGTGTAACGAGCGCTCCCAGCAGCACAGCAGAGCCAAGTGATTTCAGTCGCAGTGTCATGTTACCCTCTGTTTCGTTTTTTTAGTTTGTGTCCCGCCGGCCGCCCCGAGGAGCCGGATCAGCGTATCACTGAGGATCTCCAACTGGCGGTTCGCGGACTCCGCGTCCTGGTCGACGAGGCCGTAGAGGGCCCAGCCGCGCAAGGTCGAGAGAGCAAAGTGAAGCGCATCGGCATTGGCGGTGCCGTCGCTTGCGGTGAAGGTTCGATCCCATATGGATTGCAGGGTCCGAAGCGACTCCACACGGTGATGGACCACACGCTCGTGCAGGCCCGCTTCACCGCGGCTGCCGACCACGATTTCCCAGACTGCCGCGTAACGCCGCTGGCCATAATAGGCTTCCCACAGTTCCCGGACGAGCTTGCGGCATCGCTCCTCGACGAAGGCGCCGGGGGCGGCCGTGATGGCCTCGAGCCGGTCGCGAATCTCCGAGAAGAGCCGATCGAGCGCGGCGACGACGAGTTCGTCCTTCGAACCGAAGTGGTGCTGCATCGCTCCCGTCGTCGCACCAGCCCGGCGGCAGATTTCCTGCGTCGTCGACCTGGCATATCCGACATCGCAGAGGCTGTTGATGACCGCTTCTATGAAGAGGGTGCGCGTTTCCGTGCTGCGCTCCTCATTCGTTCGGCGGCTTCGCCGCAGGGTTCGCGTGGTGGTCGTTTCCATGGAGAATATCCTCAGTTGGTGCAGGCCAGCCCTGGCTGCCGCCCGATTGAAACCACGGTCTTCACGCCGCGGCCACCACAGAAATCTCCACCCGGTAATCCGGATGCCCCATCCGGGCCTCGACCACAGTGCGCGTCGGCTTGGCGGCGGGGTCGATCCAGGCTTCCCACACCCGGTTGAACTCGACGAGCGCCGATATCTCCCGCAAGTACACCGTCGCCGCCAGCAGCCGGCGTTTATCGGTGCCAAACTTGCTCAGGAGACGGTCGATGCGATCCAGCACCTGCCGAGCCTGGTTGGCTACATTCCCGCCAAGGTCCTCCGGCACCTGGCCCGCGAGGTAGACGGTGTCGCCATGGCGGATTGCGTGGGCGTAGCGTGGGCTTCCATCCAGGCGCTCGAGCGTCATAGCAGCCTCCTCCATGTTCGACACGCAGCGCCAACAAGTGGCCTGCATCACTATTGACATCAAACATAACGTGTATGATGTTTATGTCAACAGTGTCCCGAACGAAACTGCGCCGTCTAACCAGACCGGGTGGAGAAAGCCAATATGCACAAAGGCTTAGGCGACCTCCTCGATATCCTCAGGCGCATCGTGGCCTGCGATACGACAAGCCATCACAGCAATCTCAAAGCCACTGCGCTATTGGCCGATCTTCTCGACCAGCCCGGCATCAAGGTCCGAACCGTCGCCAGCCCGGATGGCACGAAGGAGAACATCTGGGCGCGTATCGGCCCGGAGGCCCCGGGCGGGGTCGTCCTGTCGGGCCACACCGATGTCGTGCCGGTCGAAGGGCAGGCCTGGACGCGCGACCCCTGGACGCTGGCCGTGATGGACGGGCGGGCGTTCGGACGCGGCGCCTGCGACATGAAGGGTTTCGTGGCGGCTTGTGTAGTCTCCGCGCGAAGGCTGGCGCGTGCGTCGCTGCGAGAGCCGGTCTACCTCGCCTTCTCCTATGACGAGGAGATAGGCTGCTACGGCGTGCCGTCCCTGATCTCGGACTTGCAGGCGAACGGATGCCGTCCGCGTGCGGTGATCGTGGGCGAGCCGACCGGCATGGGCGTCGTCAACGCGCAGAAGGCCACTTACGGCGCCCGCACCGAGGTCAGGGGCGCCGCCGCTCATTCGTCGAGACCGGCGGCTGGCGTCAGCGCCACCGTTGCGGCCGCCGAGATCGCGCTGTTCCTGGCAGGGCTCCAAGACGAGTTCGCCCGAAAGGCAGGGCCAGGCGGCTTCGACCCGCCGCATGCCACGCTGAATGTCGGCATCGTGAGAGGCGGCGTCGCCCGCAACATCGTGGCGCCCGAGGCCGAGATCCAGTGGGACTGCAGGGCCATGCCAGGCGAGGATCCCGACGAGGCCCTCCGACGCCTTGACCTCTTCATCAGCGAGGATCTCATGCCGCGCTGGTCGACCGGCCCGGCGCCGCTCGAAGTCAGGACCGAGCGGCTGAATTTCATGCCCGGCCTCGCTCCAGAACCGGCGGGCGAGGCGGAGTGCCTTGCCCGATTGCTCGTTGGCGCCGACCGGACAGCGACCGTCTCCTACGGGACCGAGGCCGGGTTCTTCCAGCGTGAGGGATGGTCGACAATCATCTGCGGGCCAGGCTCGATAGAGCAGGCGCACAAGCCGGACGAATTCATCGAACTCGACCAGTTGGCCGCCTGCCTTCGCATGCTGGACGCATTGCCAAGCCTTCTGGCCGACAGAAGGTCTCGCACCGCTCCGCAACAGGAAACCCTCGCATCATGAGCGCGACCGTTCGTGCCACTCCCCAACGCTCCGGCTGGCTCAGGACAGCCGTGCCCGCGCCGCGACTGCCGGCGCTCGACCGCGACCTGTCCGCCGACGTCATCATCGTCGGCGCCGGCTATGCCGGTCTCAACGCGGCCATACGCTGCAACGAACTCGGCCTACAGGCGGTCGTCCTCGAGGCAGAGGATGCCGGGTTCGGCGGCTCGGGCCGCAACGGCGGCCAAGTCATCCCAGGCCTGAAATACGATCCCGAAGAGCTGCTGCGCATGTTCGGCGAACCGCACGGCGCGCGCCTCGTGGAGTTCGCGGGCAAAGCAGCGGAAAGGACCTTCGACGTCATCGAGCGATACCGGATGGATTGCGAGGCCGAGCGATCGGGCTGGCTCCAGCCGGCGGTCGACGATGCCACGATCGAGACCGTGACCCGGCGAGCCAAGGCGTGGCAAGACGCATCGGGCGTGCCGATCAGGCTGCTCGACCGAGACCAGATCCAGGCAGCGACCGGAACCGCGTTCTACAGGGGCGGATGGATCGATCCGCGTGGCGGCCAGTTGCAGCCCCTGAGCTACGCGCGGGAGTTGGCGCGGGTAGCGGTCGAAGGCGGCGCCAATGTCTTCTCGCGATCGCCCGTGACGGATCTCGCCCGCCGCGAGGGGAGATGGCGCGCACGGGTGAACGGACATGAGCTATCTGCTCCGCTCGCTGTTGTTTGCACAAATGCCTATACGGCAAAGCTCGTCCCCGGCCTCGGCCGGAGCATCATTCCGGCGTCCAGCATTATCTGCTCGACGAAGCCTCTTCCGGATGCGCTCCGACATTCAATCATGCCGGGAGGGCTACCGATTTCGGATGCACGGCGTCTCCTGAACTACATGCGCTTCGACCCGGGCGGCCGCTTCCTGATCGGAGCCCGCGGCTCGTTCGGGCTGCATGAGCCCGAAAGCTACTTCCACAGGCTGCGCAAGACCGCGACGCGCATCTTTCCGCAGCTTCAAGGCATCGAGTGGGAGGACGCGTGGGGCGGACGCTTCGCGGTCACCGTCGATCATGTTCCGCATTTGCACAACCCTGAGCCGGGCCTCTTCGTAGCTCTGGGATGCAATGGGCGGGGCGTCGCCATGCTGTCCCAGCTCGGCCGAGTGCTGGCTGAGCTGGCGGACGGCCTACCCCACGACCAGGCCCCCTTCCCGGTCCAGGGGATTCGGCCGATCCCGCTCCACTTCATCCGACGACCGGGCCTTGAGGTCGTGACGCTCTGGTACCGCACCCTCGACGCTTTCGGCCGGTGATCCATGACAATGCCAAACCGCAAGCCCCGCGACGAAGCCTGCCGCGAGGCGCTCACAATCCTGCGCCGCAAACTCCCCGAGACCTGCATTGTGGAAGAAGCTGGCGACATGCGGCGCTACGAGATCGGTGCCCGGTATGGAGACGGCTCCGCAGCATTCGTCCTGCGCCCGTCCACCGTCGAGGAGCTTCGCTCGAGCATCTCGATCTGCAGCCAGTGCGGGGTACGGATCGTTCCACAGGGTGCCAACACAGGGCTCGTCGGCGCGTCCACGCCGAGTGAGGACGGAGACCAGGTGGTGCTCAGCCTGGAGAGACTGAAGCAGCCGCTTGTCGTCGACGCCGACAATCGGTCCGTCACCGTCGGCGCGGGCGTCAGACTTTCGGAACTCAATGCCGCCCTGGAAGCGCATGGCTTGTTCTTTCCAATCGACCTCGGAGCGGACCCGTCGGTCGGCGGCATGGTGGCGACGAACACGGGCGGATCGCGTTTCATCCGCTACGGTGACGTTCGGGCCAATGTAATCGGCTTGGAGGTGGTGCTCGCCGATTCCGATGCCACGGTGCTTGACCTTGCAACGGCTGTCCGCAAGAACAACATCGGCCCGGACCTGAAACAGCTCTTTGTCGGAACCGGAGGCGCTTTCGGCATCGTCACCAAAGCGGTGCTCAACGTGATGCCCAAGCCCGCGCAACAGGTCACGGCCTTGCTCGCCCTGTCCGGCCCGGAGTCCATCGCGAAACTTGTCCCGGCGCTCGAAGGGCGCTTCGGCGAATTGCTGACGGCCGTCGAGGCCATGTCAGCGGCAGCCGTCAATCTCGCTCTGGTCCATCGGCCAAGCCTCAAGCCGCCGTTCGCGCCCGAGCCGATGCCGGACGAGACCGTTCTCGTGGAGCTTTCGACGTCGCTCCTGCCTGGGGCACTGAATCTCGACGCTGTTCTGGAAGCCGGGCTGGCCGATCTTTTCGAAGAAGGCATGATCACCAACGCCTTGGTCGGGCGCGCCGAGGAATTCTGGCTACTTCGCCATGCCTTGAGCGAAGGCCTGAAGGCCGCCGGCAAGGTCGTCGCGTTTGATATCTCGGTGCCGCGCGGCGCGGTCGGCACGTTCAAGCGCGATGCGACCGCTCTTGTTGGCAATCTGCTGCCAGATGCGGTCGTCGCTGACTTCGGCCACGTCGGAGATGGCGGCCTGCACTTCAATCTCGTCCTTCCTGCCACGATGCTCGACATCTCGCCCGTGCGCGTCCAGGAAGCGCGGCAAGCGATCTACGAACTCGTACACCGGCAGGGAGGCAGCTTCAGCGCCGAACATGGCGTCGGCCCCTATAACTGGACCTATTACGAGCAATTTCGCGGTCCGCTCGCGCGCTCCATCGACGGGCGCTTAGCCGACATCTTTGGAAGGATACTGGGCCGCCTCTCCTTCAAAGGTTGAGCGATGCCTCGTACCGTCTTGCTGGCCATAGGTCTCTCGTTCGCGCCTGGGGATTGCGACCCGGAGCGAGTGAGAAAATAACCGTTACATTGAACTGATCCAGATGAGCGACAGCTTTCAGGTTTCATGAAATCCAACTCGGATGCCAAGCCTAAGGAGCTGGGTATACGTTTCGGTAGGAGGGAGCCGAATCATGCTGCTGAGCGTTCATCAGCACTTCCTCCCGATGCCGGCTTGCCTAAGAAGTGAGCAAGCGCCGACTTCCTGGAATCCCGGTCGAGTGGATAGGCGGTGCGGGTGAAAGCGACGCCGTCGAGCAGGCCCTGTATGTAGCCGGCGATGCTGTCAGCCGCCATGATGAGAGCAGTGTCCACGGTATGGATATAGCGGCTGGTCACGGTGCCTCGTGAATTCCCAACCAGGGCAGCGATGGTTGCCTGGGTGAACCCGAGGTCATTGCCGATGCTGGCAAAGCTGTGCCGCAGAACATGCGGCGTGATGCCGGCCAGGTCGGTATCCGTGAACAGCTTCGTCCACTGTCTGGGGAAGCTCCCGAAGGGCGTTCCATCCTCCCAGCCGGGGAAGACGTAGTCTTCAGTACTCTGCTCCTCGTCCCGGCGAGCCTCGAGATACTCCAGCACTGGCAGGCCGATTGGACGCACCGACGCTCCCTCCTTGCTGTCGGCCAGGCGCAGGCAACTGCACTCGATATCGACTTCACCGCAGCGCAGACCGATGACCTCGCTACGCCGGCAGCCCGTCAGGGCGATCACCCGGATGATTTCAGCGGTGGTTTCGTATTGCCTGCCTGGCAGCGCTGCTACGTCCACTTCCTCAGGAACGCGCTCGACCATCTTCCCCGCAAGCACGGCGACGACTGTCTGCAGGAACTGCGCTGGCTCTATGATCGTCGCGACCTCACCGAGGCCAAGGCCGATCTCGCCGCCTGGCTCGCCAAATGGTCGGGCAAATATCCGCGCCTGACGGGCTGGCCGAGGAGAACATCGAGCGCACGCTCACCTTCTTCCGGCTCCCGCGCCAGCATCACAAGCACCTGAAGTCGACCAACATGCTGGAGCGTCTCAACGAGGAGATCAGGCGTCGAACCCACGTCGTGCGCATCTTCCCCAACGCCGAGAGCTGCCTGCGCCTCGTCAGGGCGCTCGCCGTCGAAACCAACGAGAACTGGATGGAGGCCAACCGCTACATCAACATGGACGACCTCAGAGAGCACAAGAAGCTCGAACTCCGAAAAGCCGCATGACCACCTCCACGGCCGCCCCAATTGCAGAACTTGACGCACACAACCCCTGTCGGGTGCGCCAACAAAATCAAGCACTTAGAAGAAAGCACGGATCGTCTGGAACTGTTGGTGTCACCAAAGTGTCACCACAAAAACGGCAATTCAGACTGACTGAATGGGCATCTTAAATCAACCGGCAAGGTCACAGCCTGCCGCCGCTGCCGACTATGCCGCAACCCTCAAGGGTCACAATCGATCGAGATACGCGTCCAGTTGAGCGAGGATTGCGTCGAGCGAGGGCCGGTCTCTGTAGTAGAGGGCCCGCGTTCGCTCATAGGCGTCGGCGTAGATCTGTCGGGTCGCGGGGTCGCTGAGACGAAAAGCCTCGTTCCGCCGCGGGTCCGGCTCATCCCCGCCTCGGAACCGATCGGCCTTGTGTGCGAAGTATTCCGGGGTGCCGATGAAAGCCTGGACGCCCTCGTCCTCCAAGAGACAGGAGACGTCGTAGTAGTGGCGCATGAAGTTGACGGGCATCTCTCCGGAGGCCTGCTGCTGCCGGAACTTGGTGGAAAGGGTCTGCAGCTTTTCGACGAACGTGTAGC
Organism: Mesorhizobium sp. IMUNJ 23232; assembly: GCF_044326205.1. Classification (NCBI taxonomy): domain Bacteria; kingdom Pseudomonadati; phylum Pseudomonadota; class Alphaproteobacteria; order Hyphomicrobiales; family Phyllobacteriaceae; genus Mesorhizobium; species Mesorhizobium sp. IMUNJ 23232. Next base: position 4,728 of record NZ_JBIRCY010000047.1, on the reverse strand, counting down.
CGGGCTCATAGCAGAGAACATCGACGGCGCGGTTGTCGATCAGATCCGGCACGCCCGACGCGACCGCATGATCATAGGCCCAGGAGGAGATGAGGCGGGGCTGATTGGGCGCAACCCGATCGAAGCCCGCTTCCAGCAGCACGCCGGCCTTGAGCCCGGCGGGCAAGGGATTGATCTCCGGATAGATCAGACGAATTCCGGCACCCCGCATCCGGCCCGTTGGATCGTCGAAGGCCTGATCACGCTCGGCGCGCTCAAAGCCCGGCAAGCTCAATTGCGGAACCAAGCCGTCAAAGAACGCCCGCCGCTGTTCGATGTGGACCGGCTTGTCGTGATTTCTACCGGTCGGCAGATCGCCTTGAGGATGGATGAGGATGTCGATGTCTTCGGAGAAGCGATGGATCAGTTGATATCCCTTGGACAGCGAGGTGCCGCCCTTGAGCTCGAAACGGAAACCGAGTTGCCGCAGGCCCCACAGGGCATGCATGATCCAGTAGTCCTTCTCGACCAGGCCGGTATCGATCTTCATGTCTGCCGCGACGACCGTGATCAGATCGCTGAAGTCCCCGAGGTCGTGTAGAAGCGGCATGCGGATCAGGCCGCTTCCAGCGCTTGGCTCACCAGCCGCCCGGCGCGAACCGAACCGAAATCCCGCGCCGCCTTGGCCAGATGAGCGGGGTTCATGTCGCGGGCGCGCTTGAGGGCGCGAGGCAACACTTCGGCCTTGTCCTCGGCAAGACGATCAAGGTTCTGGAGAAGGTCGATCAGCAACACTTCCTGGGTCAGTTTCGCAGGCACCGAGGGCTTCTTGCGGAAGTCGTAGAAACGGCCGCCGAGCTGAAAGCGTCCATGACGCTTGAGGTTATAGACCACCGGTTCGTTGTAGAGCTGGGTCGTGCCCACTCCCAGGTTGTTGTAGGCGCTGGGGGAGACCATTAGAAAACGATCGTCCCTGAGGAACGTCTCGACCAGTTTCTCCGCCGCAGCCGGAGCCTTGCCGAAACGCGTGCTGCGCGGAGCCATGTACAGTCCGCCCGACACCTTCTCGAGCCGACCTTCCTCGACAAGCTGACGCAGGTGGCGATCGACAGCCGTGGACCACTTCTCGAGGTCCTTGCGCCGATAGACCTGTCCAGGCCGCAACCGCTTCTTCAGTTCGTTCAATGCGGACATCGTAAAATCCTTCGTCCTTCACTTAGGACGCGGTGCTCCATTTTGCAATGATTTTCGTTTAAAATTCATGCACGCAATGGGATGAACCTCCCTTGCTTGAACGCCCTTTCCGCCCGGATTTCCCGCTGAGCTTTACGCCGAACGCTTCCGCACCCGCACTTGAGGCTTGTTATCCATTGCCGCGAGCGTATCGCCGAGCGCCTTGGGAACTGGCTATGCCTCTGCCTTCGTGCGTGCGGGGCTCAAAGCCGCTGCGAGCGCCACTTTACAAGTGATAGTTTTGGTCAACCTAGCGTGGACAAAACACGCCCAATTCAAAGTACGGTCGCCACTCACCATGCTACCCCGCGATAGGTAAATCACAACCAATCGGCCGTGTGCCCGACCTAGGGGAGCGAGGAGACTTTCCCCTCGCTCCCCCGCCAACGCCGCCTGCGCCAGAGCGGGGCCGCTTGCTCGCAAAGCGGCGCATAGCCGTCACTATCTGAACTGATCCGATCCGCCTCGCTCGCCGCGCAGCCCAGCTCTGCTCGCCGGCATTGGCCCCCCTCACTCCCGCGCGCTCACGTGCCCCCGGAAGGCATGTCGAGGGACATGCCTTCGGCATTAACGGAGAAAGGATCAGAACAATGGCTAGGACAGCGAAGAAGGCAAAGGCCGTCGCGGTTGCGACGGCGGAACTGACAGCGGACGCGGAAATCCGCAACGTCGGAGACGTGTTGGCGAATGTGATCGCCGCTCGGCCCGTACCGGAGACGGAGGAAGCCGCGTCAGTCGAGGTGACCGAAGCGGTTGCCGCGAGCGGAGAGACGGTTTTCATCCCGCTCAACAAGCTCAAGAAGTCGCCGCGCAACGCGAGGAAGACCCCGCATACCGACGCGGAAATCGAAGCTTATGCGGCCAGCATCGCCGCCAAGGGTATGTTCCAGAACCTAGTAGTGGAACCGGAGCTTGACGTCGACGGAGTTGGGACTGGCTTCTATCTCGTCACCATCGGTGAAGGCCGCAGGCTGGCGCAGTTGCTGCGCGTCAAGCGCAAGCAGATCAAGAAGACCGAACCGATCCGCTGCGTCATCGACACGGCGAACGATCCGTTCGAGATCAGCCTGGACGAGAACGTCACCCGCACCGCCATGCATCCGGCGGATCAGTATGAGGCGTTCCGTGAGCTTGCCGAAGCGTGCGGATGGGGAGCGGAGGAAATCGCTGCCCGCTTCGGCGTGACGGCGCATGTGGTGCGGCAGCGGATGCGCCTCGGCGCGGTCTCGCCCCGTCTCATGCAGGTCTATCGCGACGGCGGCTTGTCGCTCGACCAGTTGATGGCCTTCGCCATCACCGAGGACCACGCCCGTCAGGAGCAGGTCTATGATGGTCTCGGCTATAATCGCGAACCGTGGATCATCCGCCGCGACCTGACCAAGACCCATGTGGCGGCAACGGATCGGCGTGCGATCTTCGTCGGCGTGGAAGCCTATACCGAGGCTGGCGGCGCGATCATCCGCGACCTGTTCACCGAGGATCGCGGCGGCTTCTATGAGGACGCCGCACTGCTGGACCAACTCGTCATCGACAAGCTGGAGAAGATCGCGGCCGAGGTTCAACAGACAGAAGGCTGGAAATGGGTTGCGGTCCACATCGACTATCCGCACGCCCACGGCCTGCGCCGCACCTATCCGCAGCCGGTAGAACTTTCTGAGGAAGACGCCACCGCCTACGCCGCCGCGCAGGAGGAACTTGAGCGCCTGTCGGCGGAGTGGGAGGACGCGGATGTAGACCTGCCGTCCGAAGTGGACGAGCGTTTCGCGGAGATTGAAGCCGAGATCGAGCGCATCGACGCCTTGCTACATGCCTACGATCCCGACGCCGTTGCGCGGAGCGGCGTGTTCGTCGTGCTCTCCCATGACGGGGAAGCCCGCATCGAGCGAGGCTTCATCCGCGCCGAGGACGAGCAGCCGGAGCCAAAGGAAGCCGAGGGCGGCGAAACCGTCATCGACGGCGTTCGCGTCAACGGCGATGGCGAAGTTATCGAGGGCAGGGAGCATGACGGGGACGGGAACCATGTCTCCGCGCTCGACGCCGAGGATGAGGAGCCGGAGGAAGATGGCAAGCCGCTCTCCGACATTCTCATCCGTGACCTCACTGCCCACCGGACGCTTGGCTTGCGCCTTGCGCTTGGCGAGCAGCCGGACATCGCCTTGCTCGCCGTCACCCATGCGCTCGCCGCGCAGACCTTCTATCGCGGGGTGGACGCTACTTGCCTCGAAATCCGCCCGACGAGCAGCTACCTCGCTTCTCACGCGGACGGCATCGAGGACACGGCAGCGGCAAAGGCGCTGGCGGATCGTCATGCCGGATGGGCGGCGGACATTCCGCGCGACGTGGCAGACCTGTGGGGCTTCCTCGCCGGGCTAGATCAGGCGAGCGTCATGGCGCTGTTCGCGCACTGCGCCTCGCTGACCGTCAACGCGGTGAAGCAGCCATGGGAGCGCAAGCCGCGCGCCCATGAGACTGCGGACAGGCTGGCGACGGCCGTTGTCCTCGATATGACGGCGCATTGGACGCCGACAGTGCGGACCTATCTCGCCCGCATCACCAAGGCGCATATCCTCGCCGCCGTGCGCGAAGCCGTCAGCAATGAGGCGGCGGAGCGGATCGCCTCCATGAAGAAGCAGCCGATGGCGGAGGCCGCCGAGCAGTTGCTTGCCGAGACTGGCTGGCTGCCGTCATTGATGCGGACGGCGCAGCCCGCATGGCTGGACGAAGCGCAGGCCGATGCGCTTGCGGAAACGCTGGCAGCGGACGAGCCGGAAACGGCTGACCCAACCGCTGAGGACGGCGAAGCCTTCCACATCGCCGCCGAATGAACCGCGACGGCCGGAGCCGCTTCTGCGGTTCCGGCCAACTCTTCCGACAGGTTCGAGAAAATTCCGGCCGCGCCAAGCGCGTCCGGAGACCTCGACCACACGACAGCAGGAACCAGAACCATGAGAAGCTATATCGAGCAGCGGGCGATGCTCGCCCGTATGGAGGCAGCGCACGCCGAGACAGAGCGTCACCTTGCCATCGTAGAACGGCAGATCGCCGCGCGCGCCGAGCGCATGACGATCAGCACATATGCCAAGACCCGGACTTTCGGACGCTCGACCTCGCGACGGAGCCGCGCCGACGAGCGCGATTATCAGGAGAGCCTCGCGGCGCTGCGCTTCGAGCGGCGCGGCGAGATCGACGCACTCACCCGCAAGCTGGCAAGGCAGGCCGGCGCCATCGCCGCCTTCCGCGTCCACTATCGGATGAACGCCCCATCGGAGGAACTGGCGTTATGACACGGCAATTTCTCCGCACCGAAGCGCTGATCCCGACGATCTGCGCGACAAGCTCACGGTACACGACAGTGCGGTCAGGGTGAGAACGGGATGATGTGCTCAGATTGAAGATTCCTCGGCAAAGGATCTTCACTCATGGCGCCCGTTCATACCGTTCTCATGGAGACGTTAGGCATCCACTTCGGACTGAGCAAGAGCCGGCTTTTGACACTTGCTGCTCTGGTCGTTGGGC